>JBIPMR010000399.1:0-4362 GCA_044369025.1 Luteolibacter sp. | reverse complement strand
GGTGGGTATCGACGTGGACGAGCTTGCCATCGAGGCGGTAGCGGATGCGCACCGAGGTTTCGAGCGGCTCGATGTGAATGTCGGAAGCGCGGAGACGGAACGCCTCGGTGAGCGTTTGCATCACCAGCCGGATGATCGGCGCATCGTCGCCCGCGCCGGCCTCGGCATCGCCGGTGGTGACGGAAAATCCCTCAGGTCCGCCGGAGCCACCTTCGCCGGAATGATAGAATTGGCGGAGGTGGTCCTGAATATCCTGCTGCGTGGCGCAAACCAGATTGAGTTCGCGCCCGATCACGTGGGGAAGACTGTCGAGCGACTCGAAATCCAGCGGGTCCGCGAGCGCGATCGTCAGTGACAATCCTTCATCCTGGATCGGAATCACCCGGTAGCGTTTCACGATGTCCTCGGAAACCGTCTGGGTGACCGTGGGATCAAAGGCGACGTCGGAAAGCCGGATGAAAGGAATGCCCGCATTGGCGGCGAGGGTCTTCGCCACATCCTCTTGGGTCAGTGCCGTATGCGCGAACAAATGCTCGATGATGGTTTCACCTCCCGAAAGGGCGTTCCGCGCGCTGGCGACTTGTTCGGCGCTCACCATGCCGGCTTCGGCGAGCAATTCTGCAAGATAATCTTCGTTTGAAAACACTGGGCTATGAGTCCTTAGAGGTGGATTTTATCGCAGCGGAAGAGCGATTGCCCTTGCTGCGTCTGTCGCAGATTGGTCAAGCCCCCCCTCGCTTGTCAACCAGCCACATGACCGGAACCTTGGATTTTCCTCACAAAAAAGCCCGATCCCCTCAATCTCACAGGAAATGTAGTCACCATGCCCATTCATCGGCCGGCAAATGCCCGTTTCACAAGCGCACCGCGAGTCGTGTCTCCTTGGTCAGCGGGAATTCCTGGTTCACCCGCGCATGCGAGCGGCGGTGGATGCCGACGAGCATCCCCACGGCGGCCAGGCTGAAGATCAGGCTGGTGCCGCCGTAACTGACAAACGGCAGCGGCAGTCCGTCGTTAGGCAGCAGCGCGGTGGTCACCCCGATGTTGACCATCGCCGGGACCACGATCACGCAGGTCAGTCCCAAGGCCACGCAGCGGTTGAAAACATTGTTCGCCTGAAGCGCGATGCCGCAGCCGCCCACCGCGATCAGCACATAACAGAACACCACGCCCAGCGTGAATGGCAGCCCGAGCTCCTCGCCGACGACCGGAAAAATGAAGTCGATGTGCGCGAACGTGAGCGTGCCGAATTTCTCCACGCCGTTGCCGAGGCCCACGCCCCACGGGCCGCCGTTGCCCAAGGCGAGCAGCGCGCGCCATTGCTGCATCCCGCGGTCGAGCTGGTGGATCGGGTTTTCCAGATCCAGCCACGCCTCGATCCGGCCCCAGCGGTTCGGATTGTTATACACGTAGTAACCGGCGGCGGAAACCACTGCCAGCGCGCTCGGCAGCGCGTAAATCATCCGCGTCCCCACGCAGAACAGAATCGCCCCCACGGCCACCGACAACGACAGCGCCGTGCCGACATCCGTCTCCGCCGCGATCAGCGCGATCGGCACCCCGGCGATGATCCCGGGAATCACGAACCCGCGCCAGAACGTCCGCACCTCGGTCTGCCAGCGCGCGAACCATGCGGAAATGCAAATCACCACGATGATTTTCGAAAGCTCGGAGGGCTGGAACTGGCCGATCCCCGGAACCTGGATCCAGCGCGCCGAGCCGAAAATCGAAACCCCGATGCCCGGGGCAAAACACAGGCTTAACAGCACAAACGCCACCAGGAACATCCACGGCGCCAGCTTGCGGAATTTTTCCAACGGAAAACGCGACGCCACCACCGCGGCCGCCAGGCCGATCAGAACCATGAACGTTTGCCGGCTCAGGAAATGATAGGGATCCTCCACACCCCTCACCCACGCGCTGGTGCTCGCCAGCATGATCAGCCCGAGGGCGACCAGCGCGGCGACCGCGGCACAAAGGAGGGTGGAACAATGGCGGGACATCGATGAGGGAAAATCAGCGGGGAATCACCAGGTTCATTCCGACCATCACCTTGCGGGCGTCGGTGATGCCATTGGCGCGCATCAACAGATCCTGGTTGACCTTGTGATCGTTCGCGATGCGCCAGATGCTGTCGCCCTGCCGCACCACGTAAGTCTTGCCCGATGCGGCGGCAGCCACGGCCTGCGAGCCGGGATTCAGCATCGGCCGGACCAACTGGGCGCGCGGCGCGTCCCTGACATCCACCGGCACTTCCACCAGTCCCTGATCGCGATCCACCGCCGCCGGCTCGCGCAGCGCAGTCACTTCCGGCGACTCCACCGCCAGGATGCGCTTGGGCGGCACTTTGAGAACTCTTCCCGGTGCGATCTCGACGTGCCCGTTGATCAGCCGCAGATCCGCCTCATTCACGCCCGCCGCCTCGGCAATGCGCGCGTAGTTATCCCCCGCCCTGACGATATACGGCGTGTCACCGGTGGAGAGACGCGGCAAATCCAAGCGCCGGGGCGCGGGCGTGGCGACGGCCAGCTTCTCCGGCTGGGTGTCCAGCTTGGCTGCGGTGTCGCCGCCCGGACGATTGTCGAGAAACCGTTGGTGCACGAAAATCAAGCCGATGGCGACGATGTGGATCAGGAAAATGATGGTCAGCGCGCGCGAGATTTTCGAACCGCTGTCATCCCCCTCGGTGTCGGCGGTGGCGGTGGCGGCGACGCGTTGTTTGCGGGTGACGGCGCTGAGGCGCTTGAAAAGCCCCTTGGGAGCGGGGCGGCGTTTGACGGGCAAGGTTTGAGGTTTCATGTCGGTTAGCGAAGTTGGTGGACGAGATCGCGGAAGGCGTTGCCGCGTTGTTCGTAGCCGGAGAACTGGTCGAAGGACGAGGTTCCGGGAGAAAACAGAATGGTGGAGCCGCGCGGTGCGAGGCCGCGCGCCACGGCGACGGCGTCGGCGAGCGTGGACACGGATTCGCACGGCACGGCTTTGGAAAACAAATCCGCCAGCGGCCGCGCGATCTGGCCGAAGGTAACCGCGGCCAGCGCCTTCTGCCCTAACAAAGGCGCGACCGGCGCGTAATCCAGCCCCTTGTCCTTGCCCCCGGCGATCAGCACCACCGGGCGGGTTTGGGAGCGCAGGGCGCTTTCCAGCGCATGCAGGTTGGTGGCCTTGGAATCGTTGAGATACTCGACGCCATCGAGCGTGCGGATCAACTCGCAGCGGTGCGGCGGCGGCGCGTAGCCGTGCAGCGCCTCGCGCATCAACGGAGCGGAAATCCCCAGCGCCTTGCAGGCCGCCAGCGCCGCCATGGTGTTCTCCGCGTTGTGCAGACCGCGCAGGCTGGTATCGCGCTCCATCTGCAGCCACGGTTCGCCGCCATGGAGGATCGTGTGTCCATCCGAGAACCAATCGGCGGTGTGATCGGTGGTGGAAAATGTCACCGTCCGGGCTGCCAGGGCGGGAAGGTTTTCGCCGGTCCGCACCACGGCGGTGTCCGCGGCGGTCTGGTTTTCGAAGATCCGCAGCTTGGCCGCGCGATACGCATCCAGCGACGGATAGCGGTCCATGTGGTCGGGCGCGAAATTCAACCAAACCGCCACCACCGGATGCAGCGTGCGGATGGTTTCCAGCTGGAAGGAACTCAGCTCGAGCGAAACCACCGCGGGCACGTCCTGCTGCAGCACCACTTCGGCAAACGGCGTTCCGTAGTTGCCGCAAGCCGTGCCACCCAGCGACGCGTGTGAGAGAATCCGCGCCACCAGCTCGGTGGTGGTGGTCTTGCCGTTGGTCCCGGTGATGCCGATGATCCGTCCCTGATAGAAACGCGCCGCCAGCTCGACCTCGCCGATGACCTCGCCGGCGTGTTTGGAAAACGCGGCGACATACGGGCCGAAAGTATCGATCCCGGGACTCACCACCAACAGATCGCAGACCACTTCCGCGCCGAATTCTGCCGTCGCATCCGGATGGATCTCGACGGCGGCGGGCATCCCGGCGAACGCCTCGGAGCCTGCGGCATCCCACGCGGAAACCTTCGCCCCTTCACGCAAGGCGAGCGCCGCCGCGGCACGGCCGCTGCGACCGACGCCGAGGATGGCGATATGTTTTCCAGTTAGATCCATGGATGTTAGGCAATCTTGAGAAGCGCGAGACCGAACAGCGCGAGCATGATCGAGATGATCCAGAAGCGGATGATCACCTGATTCTCGTGCCAGCCGAGAAGTTCGAAATGGTGGTGGATGGGCGACATCTTGAAAATCCGTTTCTTGCGCAGCTTGAAGCTGCCGACCTGGAGGATCACCGACATCGCCTCCATCACGAACACCCCGCCGATGATGATCAATAACAGCTCCTGTTTGGTGCAGGCGG
>JBIPMR010000398.1:0-4373 GCA_044369025.1 Luteolibacter sp. | reverse complement strand
GCTTTTGGATGGCAAGCGATCCCAAACATCCTGAAGACATTTTCATCAGCAGCAGGGCGCGGGGAGGGGACTTCAAGAAGTATGACGGCCTTCGCCTTTACTACGTCGGCTACGGGGCCAATGAAAACAAGACCACACGTTTCAGGCGTTATACCGGCGACGGATCCAAGCCTCTGCTGCCGGAACATGATTTGCAGGATGCAAAATTGATGAATGTCCCCAACAGGACATTGAAGATCCAACTCATCGCCGACGGAAACAGGATTCAATACCGACGCGACGGTGAGGTCATTTTTGACTTCACCGACAAGGAACCTTTCCGCGAAGGATGGTTCGGGTTTCGGACAGTGCGGAATCACATGCGACTTGATCAATTTCGAGTCTACCAACTCAAGCTTCAATGAAGAAACCATGTCCGTCTTTCTGGTGTTGCCTCGTTTGCTTGTCTGGAGTGGCTCAGACCACGCTCTTTGGTCGTGAAGCAATGGTCAAGCAAACCGAGGAGCTGCGGCGTGCCCTGATTGCCGCGAGACCGGGCGACACCGTTACTCTCAAGAACGGCGATTGGAAGGACGCGGTTATTTCGATCGATAAGGGTGGATCGGCAAGGAAACCACTGGAAGTTCGAGCTGAAAGTCCCGGAGGAGTCACGTTCACCGGAGCATCTTCGCTCGTAATCAACGCCCCTTACGTCACGGTAAGCGGCGTGTTGTTTCACAGAGGCGGACTCAACGAGGGAGCGAAGAAAAGCGGGGTGATTGAGTTCAAGTCCCACCATGGAATTGTCAAGAACTCCGCGATCGTTGATTACAATCCCGCCTCGTTCGAGACAAAGTACTATTGGGTCTGGTTCAGTGGTGACAACAACCTCGTGGACCGCTGCTATTTCAGGGGCAAGAACAACCTGGACCCTGTGATCGGCAACGATCTGGAAGAAAGCCGCTACAACTCGGTGCAGCACTGCTATTTCAAGGACATTCCCTACGCCAAGGGAAACGGACGTGAAATCATCCGCGTCTGGGGATCCGGGAAATACGAACAAAAGAGAGACGACGGAGCGTTTTTCACGATTGAAGGGAATCTCTTCGATCACGCCGATGGCGAAGGAGCGGAAATCATCTCCCTCAAGTCAAACCATAACACGGTCATTCACAACACCGTCGTTGCCAGTCTCGGCTGCATCAACATCCGGCGCGGAAACTTCAATACGGTGAAAGAAAACATCATCCTCGGGCAAGGTCTCGCGGGAGCCCGGGGATTCCGAATGTCCGGGCAGCACAATCTGGTTCAGGGGAATTTTGCCTCTGGTTGTGAATACGGCATTGAGGTTTCCTGCGGCGAACACATCACGAGTTCTCTTACCGCGGACTATCAGCCGAATTTGAAGACGAGGGGGGTCAAAAAGGAGGGAACCAGCGTTCCCACCTATCCTCAAAACAGGGATGTCACCATCATCGACAACGTGATGGTCGGCCATAGCGGTGCGGATCTGGCGGTGGGATCGGACTACAAGTCTCACTGGCCGGAATCGCAACAAGTGCTCCTACCGGAGGAATGCATCATCAGGAATAACCGCTTTATCCGGCCAAAGGGCGGTGTCTCGGTGATCGGCACGGTTCCCGAGATCAACCCGCCCTTGGATCGCTTCACCTTCAAGCCCAACCAGTATCTCGGGAATGTGCTCATAGGTGGGAAATGTTCCTTCGCGCCTGCGGCTGCCGGATTCAACTCGGAGCGCCTTCCGCCAAGCTGGTCCGAATCTCGCGAATTGGGAAAACTCAAGCCACTCACCCCGCTTGAAGTCGGGCCGGATTGGATGCGTGGCAGAAAATGGTGATCTCTGTTTCTTCCCTCGTCTCAACCCTGCCAATCTCTTGACCTCAAAATCCGAGGAAGCCGTGTCCTCGTTTCATCCGACTGTCAAATGGCAGGAAAATCCATAGATTCTCACTTGGAACACTGCTTATGGCCAGAAAACACCCGATATCGACGCCCGTGAAACCCGTTGTATTTCCGCTTTTCATGCGAAAAATACCGCTCGGTGCTTTGCTTTTCCTTCCGCTGATGAACCTCAGCGCCGCTGATGCGCCAAGGAAGCCGAATATCATCTTCATCCTCGGCGATGACGTCGGGCTGGGTGACATCGGTTTTTCCGGAGCCGACAATTACAAGACGCCGAACCTTGACGCTCTCGCAAGCGGCGGAACCCGCTATCCCCACGCCTATACCGTCTCACTCTGCGGTCCGTCCCGCGCGACAATCATGACCGGGCGCTATCTTTTCCGCAACGGGGCTACCAATCAGGATGCTGTCGGTCGAATCAAACCGACCGACGAAGTCCTGACGCCTACGGTTCTGAAATCGGCTGGCTACGTCTGCTCGGCGATCGGGAAGTGGAGTCAGTTCTCGCTCACTCCCAAGGATTTTGGTTTCGACGATTATTTGACGTTCAAGGGCAGCGGGATCTACTGGAACACCCAGGCGAAGGGCAAGGAATACTGGGTCAATGGCAAGACGCTTCCTTTGCAGGACAAGGATTACATGCCGGAGCTGATGCACAGCCACCTTGTGGATTTCATCACCAAACACCATGATGATCCATTCTATGTCTACTACTCGATGTCACACATCCACACGGATATCCTGCCAACCCCGGACAGCGCTCCAGACAGTAAGGATCTCTATAAGGATAATATCACCTATATGGACAAGCTGGTTGGCAAGCTTGTTGCTGAACTTGAGCGCCAAAAGCTTCGTGAAAACACCCTGATCATCTACTTTGGCGACAACGGGACGACCAACGGGCAAGCTCCCACCTCCACGGTCGGTGGTCGGCGATTGTTAGGGGCGAAGGGATCGATGCTCGAAGGTGGCAATCGCGTGCCGATGGTCGTCAACTGGCCCGGCACGGTTCCAGCGGGCAAGGTTTCCGAGGACTTGATTGACTCCAGCGACTTCCATCCTACCTTTGCCGAGCTCGCCGGTGCGAAGCTGCCAGAGGGGGTCGTCATCGATGGTCACAGTTTCGCCGCGCAGTTACATGGAGAAAAAGGCAAGCCGCGTGATTCGATCTTCATCCAACTCGCGAGAAACTGGTATGTTTTGGAACGCGGCTGGAAGCTGAATCAGGCCGGCGAGCTATTCGACATGAGCGGCGCACCGTGGGAAGAGATCCTCGTGGCAGCCGATACCCAAGCCCCTGTTGCCCTGGCAGCCCGCAAGCGCTTGCAAGCCACCTTGGATCGCCTGAATCCGGCAGGCGGGCATCTGGATCACGGTGACCCCTCCGGCCGCCATGCCAGCAATATTGCGAAGAGGAACAAGAAGAAGGAGAACAAAGAGGAGCCGACAGGCGAATGATAACACCAAATCGATCTGACATGAAACTCAACACCCTCATCCTGTCTGTCCTTTCCGCCGCGGCCTGCACTCTGGCCGGAGCCGAAACCAAGAGGCCGAACGTCCTCTTCATTGCTGTGGACGACCTCCGCCCGGAGCTTGGCTGCTATGGCAAGGACTACATCAAGAGTCCCAACATCGACCGAATCGCCAAAGCGGGCATCGTTTTCAAGCGCGCCTATTGCCAGCAAGCGGTCTGCTCCCCGTCGCGCACGAGTCTGATGACCGGCACCCGCCCGGATACGACGAAGGTGTGGGATCTGGTCACCCATTTCCGCAAGAACACGCCGGATGTCGTCACCCTTGGCCAGCATTTCAAGGACAACGGCTATTTTGTCCAAGGCATGGGCAAAATCTATCATGGCAGCCTCAGCGACGATCCCACCTGGTCAATACCCGTAAAAACGCCGGATGCGACCAAGTATGCACTGCCGGAGAACGTCAAACTCGATCAACGCCAGTATGAAGATGCGGCAGGTGGCGACGGGAATTCAAAACCGAAGAAAAAGAAGCCGACCGCCGGTTTAACACCTGAAGGGCTTCGCTCAACCGAATACAATTCGCGCGGCCCGGCATTCGAGGCGGCGGACGTGCCGGACAACACCTTCCAGGATGGAAAAGTCGCCGAACTTGCGGTGACCACGTTGCGTGATCTGAGTAAAAAAGATCAACCGTTTTTCCTCGCGGTTGGATTCATCAAGCCGCATCTACCGTTTGTTTCTCCGAAAAAATACTGGGATCTCTATGATCCGGCGGCGATCAAGCTCGCGCCAAACAATTTCTATCCAAAAGACGCCCCGAAATACGCCATCCGGAACTACGCCAATGAAGTGAGAAACTATTACGGCATTCCCATTGAGACGATTCCCGATGATCTCGCCCGCCAACTCAAGCACGGCTACTACGCTGCGATCAGCTACACGGACGCGCAAGTCGGCAAGTTGCTCGACGAACTGGACCGCCTCGGACTCCGC
>JBIPMR010000397.1:0-4376 GCA_044369025.1 Luteolibacter sp. | reverse complement strand
CATTCGGCTTCGCCCCGGCCGCGACGGCCGGGCTGAGGGCGCCGAGAAGGAGGAAAAGACGGAGGGTTTTCACGGGGTGGGAGGGGCTTTTCAGAGGCAGATCTTCCGTTGCTGTTGCGGCCCCCTAAAGACGCGCGGCGGCCGGGTGTTCTTACGACAAAGCTCCCGCAGGGCGGGCACGGCCGAAAGGAAAACGAATGACTCCCGATGCTTGAAACAACCCCGCCATGGCGCGCGTTCCAACCCGGAGACATCCGTTCCCCGATATGAAAGCGCTCGTTCCGACACTCATCGCCATCCTCATCGCCAGCCATGCACGGGCTGGCGATCCCACGCTGTGGTATGCCAAACCCGCCGGGAAATGGACCGAAGCGCTGCCACTCGGCAATGGACGGCTCGGCGCGATGGTCTTCGGCGGCACCGGCACCGAGCGCATCCAACTCAACGAAGAAAGCCTGTGGGCGGGCAACGCTTTCGAATCATCCGCGCCGGAATTCAAAAAACATCACGCCGAAGTGCGGCGGCTGATGCTCGCCGGCAAGCGCCTCGAAGCGCAAAATTACGGCCTTGAAAAACTCACCTCCAGCCCTACCTCGTTCCGTTCCTATGAATCGCTCGGCGATCTGTTTCTCGACTTCGGCAAGACCGGCGAAATCTCCGCCTACCGCCGCGAACTCGATCTATCAGACGCCATCGCCCGCACCACTTACCGCGTGGGAGACGCCACCATCACCCGCGAGGCGTTGATCTCGGCACCCGCGGATCTGCTGGCGGTGCGGGTTTCATCCAGTCAGTCCGCCCTCCTCTCGTTCACCGTCCGGCTTGCCCGCCACAAGGATGCGAAAATCACCACCGGCGGCGACAACGACCGCCTTCTCATGGATGGCCAGATCGTTGACATCGCCAAAGAGGATGGCGGTTTCGACGACAATGCCGGTGGCTCGGGGCCCGGCGGCAGGCACATGCGTTTTGCCGGCCGGCTGCTCATCCGCGCCGAGGGCGGCACGGTCACGGCCGGGGCGGACAACTCGCTTCGAGTGTCCGGCGCGGACAGCGCGCTGATCCTTTTCACCGCCGCCACCGACTACAACCGTGAAAAGCTCAATTTCGACCGCAGCATCGATCCCGCCGCCGTCGCCGAGCGGATTCTATCCAGCGCTGCGAAAACCTCCTGGCAGGACTTGCGCGATTCCCACGTCCGCTCCCACCGCGAACTGTTCGACCGCTTCGCCATCGACCTAACACCCGCAGCCCCGGCTCTGGCGGATCAGCCGACCGACGTCCGGTTAGAGGCGGTCAGGAAGGGAGCCACGGACCCGGGCCTGGTGGAGCTTCTCACCCAATACGGCCGCTACCTGCTGATCGCCAGTTCGCGCGCCCCGGGCCGCCTGCCCGCAAACTTGCAGGGGATTTGGAGCGACCTCAAGTGGGCACCGTGGGAGGCCGACTACCACCTCAATATCAACCTGCAGATGAATTACTGGCCGGCCCCCGTCACCGGCTTGATGGACACGCTCGACCCGCTCACCGGATGGTTCCGGCCCATGACGGAGCGCGGGAAAACGTCCGCAGACCGCCTCTACGGCGCGCGTGGCTGGGTCCTTTACCTCGCCACCAATCCCTTCGGCCGCGCCACACCCAGCGCCTCCACCGCTTCCTCCCAGTTTCTCAACGGCGTGCTCGATCCGCTCTGCGGCGCCTGGCTAACGGCCCAGTTGTTCGATGCCTGGCAGTTCGATGGCGACCCGCAAGCCCTCGAAGCCCTCTATCCGATGCTCCGCGGCGCGAGCGAATTCGCGCTCGACCTATTGATAGAATGTCCTGACGGGAAATTGCGCGTCGTCCCCTCCACCTCGCCGGAGAACTCCTACATCGACCCCGCAAGCGGCGAAAAGCTGCGCATCACCATGGGCTCGACCTATCACATGAGCATCATCCGCGCGCTCTTCGACGCCACCCGCCGCGCCGCTACCACTCTCAAGCGCGACGCGGCACTGATCGAAAGGATCGCCGCCGCCACCGCCAAGCTGCCGCCGATCCGGATCGGTCCCGACGGCCGCCTGCTCGAATGGTCGGAACCGGATCGCGAGGCCGAACCGGGCCACCGCCATGTTTCCCACCTCATCGGGCTGCATCCGTTCGATTTGATCACCCCCGACACTCCCGAGTTGTTCGCCGCCGCGCGCAAGACCATCGACACCCGCCTCGCCCAAGGTGGGGCCGGCACCGGCTGGAGCCGCGCGTGGACGATCAATTTTTTCGCCCGCCTGCGCGATGGCGAGACTGCCGCCTTCCATTGCGACGAACTGCTGCGCCGCAGCACGATGCCGAACCTCTTCAATTCCCACCCGCCGTTCCAGATCGACGGCAACTTCGGCTTCACCGCCGGGGTCTGCGAAATGCTCGTGCAAAGCCACCGCCGCGATGCCGATGGCCGCTTCACCATCGACCTGCTCCCCGCGCTGCCGAAGGCCTGGCCGACCGGTTCGGTCAAGGGCCTGCGCGCCCGCGGCGGATTCGTGTTAGACATGGCGTGGCGCGGCGGCCAGGCCACGGAATATCAAATCCGCTCGGAAACACCCCGCCAAGTGACCGTGCGGGTGAACGGAGAAACGCAAACGGTCCTGTCCACGAAACTTTGATAGAAGCGGAGCGAAGTCCCGGGCTACTTTTTTGACAGGCTCTCAAACAACGGCCGCCACGCCGGCCAGTCGTGGCCGCCGGGGATCCACTCCTGTTCGCCGGACTTGAGAAACTCCCGCGCAAACAACCGGTTCGAAACTGCGAGCCGGTCATCGGTGCCACAGCCTAGCAGCACCTTCGTCGGATCGCTTTTTCCCAACCGGTTTTCCCGAAGCTGGAGCCACAGTTTCCGGCTGAAATCCTTCTCCGCCAACGGACCGGGCCGCCACTTCCGCAGATCACCGGACGCCTCGATTTCCCGCAGCGCGTCTTCTTCTCCCAGACCGCGTCGTAGATTTCGGAAAACCCGTCCCGTGGCGAAATCGTCACCACCCGCCCCGCGTATCCGCCTGTGAGATTGGCCCGGCACTTGCTTAGAATCGATACGACAAGAGCGCCGCTTCAGTATCAGGATCCGGCGCGCTTGCGGCAGATCTCCAACCATGAATCGATTGCGCGTCCTCAAACTCGGCTGGGAATTTCCACCCCTCATCAACGGTGGCCTTGGAGTTGCCTGCCTTGGCCTCTCGCAGGCCCTCGCCAAACACGTCGATCTCACCGTTCTGGTCCCCAAATCCTTCCCGGAATGCCCCTTCGAAACCTTCGCCCTGCGCAGCCTCAACCAGCTCGCCGTCGAAGACATCGCCGCCGCCGAGCATCGCTACCGCTACGAAAGCTTCGCCCAGATCCGCCGCATCCCGATCTTGCTCGATCCCTACGAAAACGGCAACATCGGCCCCGAGTCGCTCGCCGCCCTGGAAACCTCCCCCGCCAACGAAATCACCTTCTCCAAAACCACCCGCAGCCAACTCGACTCCTTCAAAACCGGCGACCTCTACGGCCCCGACCTTGGCAGCAAAGTCATCGAATTTTCCAAAGTCGCCGCCAAACTCGCGCTGCTGGAAGACTTCGACCTCATCCACGCCCATGACTGGATGACCTTTCTCGCCGGCGTCGAAGTGAAAAAAGCCACCGGCAAGCCGCTCGTGGTCCACGTCCACGCGCTGCAATACGACCGCTCTGGCGCCGACGATCACGGTTGGATCTACGACATCGAAAAATACGGCATGCAGCAGGCCGATTTCGTCATCCCCGTCAGCCGCTACACCGGCGAAATCATCGCTAGCCACTATTACATTGATCCCCGTAAAATCCGTCCCGTCCACAACGGCGCCGAACCGGTGGAAACCTTCGCCACCCGCAAGAAATTCCCCGAAAAACTCGTGCTCTTCCTCGGCCGCCTCACCTCCCAGAAGGGCCCGGAGTTTTTCCTCGAAACCGCCGCCCGCGTCATCGCCCAAAATCCTGCCGTGCGCTTCGTCGTCGCCGGCACCGGCGAAAAGCTCCGCCCGCTCATCGAAACCGGAGCCTTCCACGGCCTCGGCGGCCACTTCCATTTCACCGGCTTCCTCGACAAGGAAAAAGTCCACGACCTGCTCTCGATGACCGATGTCTATTGCATGCCCTCGGTGTCCGAGCCGTTCGGACTCTCCGCCCTCGAAGCCGCGCAATTCGGCATCCCGGCGGTGATCTCCAAACAATCCGGCGTCGCCGAAGTGCTCAAAGGCGCGCTGCTCGCCGACTACTGGGACGTCGAACTGATGGCCCGCCACATCAACGATCTCCTCACCGACGACGAACTCCGCGCGCGCGTCGTCGGGCAGGCCCGTCTCGACATCGCCGCATCCACCTGG
>JBIPMR010000396.1:0-4383 GCA_044369025.1 Luteolibacter sp. | reverse complement strand
TAGGGAGCCATTCGGTTGGAGCCGGTTGTAGCGGTTGAGCCACCTGGCCTCGCGATCGGCGCAGGCAAAGGTGAGGGCTGTGAGGTTTTCGATGAGGTCGCTCATGGGAGGGTGTGTTTTGGCGATGGATGAACCGTGCGAATCAGCGGAGACCGAATACTTCGAGGATCACATGGGGATCGCTCCAATCGCGGACGCGCTGGTAGATGCCGTTGTGGGAAATGCCGATGCCGTCCTGGTTGAGAAAGCAGCGGAGACTGTGGGCAACTTCGATGACTTTCAGCGGTTCGCGCGTGGCGATGTGGATGAGCAGCGTGTCCTCGAAGCGCGACTGGAAGCAGCCCTCGGCACGCTGGATGGTGAAGCCGGGAAACAGGGCACCGACCCGCGTGCAGACGCCGGCATATTCCAGCGGATCGAGCCGCGCACGGTCTGATGGCGAGCCGACGAAGAGCGTGAAGTGGCGCAGGTCCCGCGGGTCGCGGATGCGCGCGGCAGGATTGTCCAGGGACTGGCGCCCGGCGGTTTGACAATCCACGAGGTCAATGCGGCCGGCGGTGAAGTGATACACGGCCTGCTGGTGATAGCGCCGGCCGATCTCCAGCGCGGTGGTCTCATCGCATGGGAATCCCCAGCCAGGCTCTGCGTGTGTCTCATCAGGTGAGATTCCGGTCACAGGGAATGGCGTGATTCCGAGTGCGTCGATGTCCGCAATGAGCTGTGCATCCGCCGCGATGTTGTCCCCCGGGTCTGCAGGTTTGCCTTCGGGGTTGTAGGCGGTGATCACCCAGAAGTCGTCCGGCTTTCCGGCGGTGATGTATTCAAAGACGGTGTTGAGATAGGCGGGATTGAGTCGTGATTTCATAGGTTGGTGATGGTATGTGGATTGATTGATGGAACGGGATCGTGGCTTGGCGCGGTCGGTGAGTTCCATGGCAGCGACAAATTGAAGAAATGCGATCCGCGTCCTGAATCACGCAGGCTGCGCCACTGGCCGCGGGTGGTTTCGAGGAGACTGTGGAAGTCAAAGCGGGTGCCTGCGGGAGGCCGGCCGCCGTCGGTGAACGACCAGGTGACATCCAGTGGTCCGGCGATGCCGGGGGCGTAGGTGACGCGGACGAGCGCTTCTTTTGCGCCATTCTCCACGGCCTCGATGCAGGCGCGACGTGTGGCATAGGCCCCGGCGCGGTCGATGTGGGACAAATCCTTGCCGCTGAGCGCGCCACCACCGATCGGAATACGGGGACCATAGTAGTCCATCACCAGTTTGCGGCCGGTCTGGCCATTGTCGCTGTTGGAGCCACCGTCATAGAAGGGTCCGTTAGGGTTGATGAGCAAGCGGGTGGTGGAGCGGTCGAAGCGCCAGCGCGGGTCCGCAACGGCCACCTCGCGCAGGGTTTCCAGCAGCACCGCGGCGACCATGCGCTGGAACTCGATGAGTGGCAGGCTGGGCTTCTGCTGCAAGGTGACAAGCACGGTGGGGATGCGCCAGACGGCGGGCTGGCCGCGCAGGGGCGGCGATTCGTCGAGCTGCACGACGAGCTTTCCGTCCGGTCCATGGCCTTCGAGTTTGCCGCCATGGGCGCAGGCGGCATCGAGCGTCTCGCGGAGCCGGTGGGCGAGGAAATGCTCCGGGCTGAGATAGCGGGTGGAGGCATCGTAGCCAGCCCAGCCGATGACGATCGCCTGGTCGTTGATGTGGCGCGTCCACTCACGTGGGTCCCGGACATGGCGACAGACGTGGTCGTGGACGTGGTAGCGGTTCGCGTCGATTGAATTGCCGGGCGTGTAGCCGGTTTCCTGACCGACGGTGCGGACGACATCCGCAAAAACGGTTTCGAGCGGTTCGCGGGTGACGGTGGCTCCGGTGAGGAAGACCTCGTCGGACCACACGGCGACTTCGATCTGACCGTAGGCCTCGGGATCGCGTTCGTAGGCATGGTAGAGGATGCGGTCGGCGATCTGGTCGCAGAACTTGTCGGGGTGGCCGCGCAGGACGGTTTCAGTGGTGCGGATCATGATAGGGGGGTGGTTTAAATTCGGGGAAGCGGGGTGCAGGGGATGGAACGGGCTTCGAAGATCTCGCGACTGCCGTTGGCGGAAACGAGCACGTGGATTTCCTCTCCGAGGGCGCGCATCTGGCTGAGAAGGCGGGAGTCCGGTTGCTCGATGTAGCCGTCGGTGATGATGAGCGACTTGCCTGGGCGTTTTTCGAGGATGTGCACGAGCACGTCGTTGAAACAGGTGCCGCCGGTGGTGTCGGTCTTGAGTTTCCCGTCGACGATGCGGGCCGGATAGACGCCGTTGGAAAATGCGTTGAAGGGCGAGCGGATCCAGCTACGGAGTTTCCAAAGCAGGCCGGTGAGCAGGTTGAGTTCCTCGTTCATCGAGCCGCTGACGTCGAGGTAGACATTCGCGCGCCCGCCCGGCTGGAGGCGGTTGGCGGACCACTCGAATTCCGGCAGGATCGGATTCCATCGCGAGCGTAGCGCGGCGCGGCGGTCGCGACTGGTGGCGACGGGCAGGCAGTAGGAAACCACGCCGTCGTGGACCGGACGGCTGCGTGGGTCGGGCACCAGCAGACGGCGCAGGATCCTCATGGTGGCGATGCGCCATTGACGGTGCGGATCGCTGATTGCCCATTCCCCGGCGGCCGGCGCAGGGCCGACTCCATGATCGAACGGCCGACGGAAGATGCCGTCGCCATCGAGTTCCTTGAGGAGTCGCTCAAGGCGGGCGCGGTTGGCGGGATGCATGTCATCCTGTTCTTCGTGACCGCCGAGAAACAACACCTCGCCCGGCAGCACGATGTCGAGCGAGTCGAGGAGATCAAGCACGTCTTCCGCCAGCACCTTGGCAGAGGCAAGTCCGCGGCGGATCATGTGGATGACCTGTGCCCTGTTCCAGAAGCAGCCAGCCTGGGGTAAGAAGTAGATGGATTCAGCACAGCTGGCGGCCTGCTCATCCTTTGGCCGGATGTCCCCTGGTGCGTGCGGCCGCAACAGCCAGAGCGGGTCCGCGTCACTCTTCGGCTGATAGAACCTGCGGAAAAACTCACCGGCCTCGTCACCGAGTTCGCGCTGGACGATGTGGTTGATCACCGCGTCGAGGGCGAGGTTGGTCGCCGGGTTGTTCTTTTTGAAGATCCGGGTATGTCCTAACAGCACATGCAGGAACTCGTGCAGCAGCATCGCCCGGAGGTCGTCCTCGGTTTTGGCGTGCTCCGCGATGAAGTCCGGATTCACCAACAGCAATGGAGGATCGTCGCGCAGGGTGACGGCCAGCGTCGGCACCTCCGTGGTGAACACCAGTCGCGCGACCGACAGGATGCCCTGGCAGGCCAACGGGTTCTCCTCGACGAAGTCGGCGAGCACCGCTTCGAAGTGGTCGCGGTCGAAAAGGGCCTCAGTCATCATCTTCGCGGGTGAAGGTTTCGGAGTCGCAATGGACGAGTCGGAGCGAACGGGCGAGGCGGCGCTCGGACCAGATGATCGGACGTGCCGGGCTGAACAGCGAACCGCAGCACTTGCCGAGCACGAGGGCCGCGATGAGGCTCTCATGTTCGTATTCTTGCGCGATGTCCGGTGCCTGGGGGCGCGGCGCATCGACCGCCAGTGCCGGTTGGTCCGGGAGTCGGTCGCGCAGGGCCTCCCATGCCTGCTCTGGCGAACTGAAGCCGGCCATGCGCAACAGGCGTGCAGCCATCTTGCGGAAACCGCCTTCTCCGTAGCGTGGCTGCATTTCGTAGTGACCGAGCGGCTGCAAGCCGAGCGTTCCGGAACCTTTCGAAAGCAAGCGGCTGACGATGGGGGTGGAAACCACCCGCGAGCGTGGACCGCCGGTATTCGCCCATAGAAGTTCGTCTCTAACCGTTGCCGCGGGAGGCCCGCATGCCACGCACGGTGATGAAACCAACATCGCGAGAAGTTGACGGAAAATTTCCGATAATGGATTCATGATTGAAGGGATTTGAGGTGGTTTCCGACGACGCGGATGGCGCGGTCGAGTTGTTGTTCAAGCACCTTGGGGTCCGGCAGGGGAATTTCCCGGGCGATGCAGTGATAGAACAACTGGCGGGCGCGGGCGCGGCGGCGGGGAGGTAGGGATTCAAGCAACACGGCGCATTCGCCCAGCACCGGGTGCGGGTTGTTCGCGGGGTTGAGATCATGGCGCAGTTGCCACTTTGCCTCGCCCTCGACTTCAAGGACGCCCGCCGCGATTTCCATGACGGCGGCCAGGCTTTCCTCGCCGAATCCGCCGGGCTGATTGCGAACGGCTGGCAGTAGTGCCATCGCGAGCGCGGCCGCATGAGCCTTGGGCAACTGGACGAGCGACTGGCGGATGGCCAGCGTGAGGGTGTCGGGCGAAGGTGCTGCGGCTAAC
>JBIPMR010000486.1:0-3869 GCA_044369025.1 Luteolibacter sp. | reverse complement strand
GTGCCGTTTTTGTTGCTCGGCTTGTAGTTGCTGGCGATCTCCTTGAGTGGCGGAGTGGTGAGGTCGGCTGCTTTCAGGTCGAACGCGCGGCCATTGGCGATGGCGTGGATCGCTTGGTCGCGGACCACGGTGAGGGCGCGCATTTTTTCGATTTCCGAAGGGTAATTGTCCGGGCCGAAAGGGGCGTAACGACGTCCGTGGACGTGGACGCCGTTGAGCATCCGGTAATCATTGAACCAAAACCAATTCTTGTCGGCGACGGCGGCGAGGATGGCGGCGGCCTTACCCTTGGCTTTGTAGGCGGGCGGCCCGTAAAGCGCGGTGGCGAGCAAGTTACCAAGCTGGCGGTAGGCGGAATCGACCGGCAGGAAACCGTTGCGGGTGAACGGCTGCTCCAGCGTTTTGTAAAGCTTCGCGGTCGGTTCGAAAAGGTCCACGAAACCGATCCCACGCTGCTTGGCAATTTCCGCCATCGCGGCAGCGTAAAGCGCGAGGTTGGCATTTTCCGCAACCCCATCCGGCAGGTCGCGCTTGGCCGATAGATTTTCATAGGCGATGGGTGAAACCAGCACCAGTCGTGGCGCGGACTTGCCATTGTATTTCTGGCCGAGCGTGTGGGTGACGAAGGCATCCAACTCGCCCTTGAAATTCTCCAATCCGGCGGGCCCGTCAAACGACTCGTTGTAGCCGAAAAAGGCGAGGAGGGTGTCGGACTTGAGGTTCGTCAGCCATTCGTCGCAACTTGGATAGTGGCCCTGGCCGGAGTGGGCTTTGTTTTGCGGCCGGAATTTTTCCGCACCGGGAAACGCCCACTGCGACTTGCGCGATGGATGGGGGCGGAAGCCCGGAGTGTCGCCCGGATGGCAGAGATTGCGGATCACCAACTCCTTTTCCGGAAACCGCAGGTGGAGTTCGGCCTCGAAATACGGATGGTCCAACATCCGTTCGCCCAAGCCGTTGCCGATCAGGACGATGTGCTCTTGGGCGGCAGGTGGTGCGAGCGTCGGAGCGGCGTGAAGGCCGGTGGCCAGCGCTACGACGAAAAGGAGGGTTTTAGACATGGGCTTGGGGTGGAAAGCGGGTGGCGGTGATCGAATCGCGCACCATTACGGGATGACTCGCGGGCATCTTTCGCAAATGCCGGGTCAGCGTCGCAGCCGAATTTCCATCAGGTCCGCCAACCCACGGACGCGACAGGAATCTCCATGTGTCCTCAAAAATCCAGACTGTCCCGTCACCACGACCCGCGCCAACGGATTCTATTCCGGCGTGCGCGCGGATCGGCGGCCGAAAAGGAGGAATGGCGCGCCCACGGCGAGTGAAAGCAGCAGCACCATCGGCCACGCCCGGACCGGCTTTATTCGTAGGAGGTGTAAATCGCCACGATCCGGTCATCGGAAGTAAACACGACATCGAGAGGTGCGCCCAGCAAGGAATAGCGGGTCATTCTCTCTCCCGGTTTGAGAATGTGATCTTGCCCCCATCCAGGCTCGGTGGACTGGATATTCTTCTTCGTATAGCCCGCCAGCATTGCTTCAAGTTCGGATTGGGTTTGAGGGTTGGCTGGATACCATTTCGATTCCAGATAGAGTGCCCACAGGTATGGGCCTGTGGAGATGAGGTAAAATGCGCACACCAGAAATGCACACACCCCTGCGGACCCGGCCAGGAACTTTGGCAAATCCCTCTTAAGCCGACGTGCGAGCACGAGCATCACGATGCCGACCGCCAAGGGGGCGACAATGACGAGAAGAAACATGAGGATCACGATCATCATCGGTTCGTAGGGTTGGGGATTTGAACACCCCGGGATATATCGAAAATTTCCCGAGTGGCAATGTTAGGAAAGGAACCCTCATTTCAGCGATTGCAGATAGCTGAACAAATCGGCGACTTGTTTTTCGCCGAAGCCGTCGATCAGGCCCTCGGGCATGAGCGAGCGGCGCGAGATGTCGTGGCTGAGGATCCGGGCGCGCGGGATGGCGCGTTCGTCGGCTCCGATCTGGCGGATGGTGAGGGCTTTGGGCGTCTCGCTCACAAGGAATCCGCTCAGCACGCCGCCGTCCTTGAGTTTGAGATCGTGGCGGTAGTAACCGCTTTCGAGCTGGGCGTTGGGCGTGAGAATATTCCGCAACAGGGCCTCGGTGCCCATCGCGCCCGCACCGCTGAGATCCGGGCCGATCGCGATGCCCTCGCCCTTGACCTGGTGGCAGATGAGGCAGGTGGCTTGGGCGAGTTGTTTGCCCATGGTGGGATCTCCGGGTTGTGCGGAAAATTTGCGGAAGCGGGCGAATTTCTCCCCCAGCGTGGAGGCCTGCGCCGGGGTCATCAGCTCCGGAAAATCGCGGGTGAGGGCGATTTTCGCACCGCCCTTCAGCGCGCCGCCGGGCTTGGCTCCGTCGATTCGAACCACCAGTCCCGGCGGCCGCTCGGCGGCGGTGAAGCGGGTGCGGTGATCGCGGCGGATTTCCTGGCCCGTGCGGGCGACGTTCCAAATACGGAATTCATCATAGCTCGCCGCGCCGCCGCCTGCGGCGTGGCTTTCGCCGAGATTCAGGCCGCTGAGAGGTTCCTTGAAATTTCCGCCCTTGGCATCGGGCTCGCCGTCGAGGAACAGGGCGAGGTTTCCGGCGCCGTCGCGGGTGATCGCGCAGTGGGTCCATTGGCCGGCGGTGAGAGGGCGGCTGGCGGTGATCTGGTCGCGCTCGGCGGCGTGCAGGCGGAGGGTTCCGCCGAAGAAGTTCAGGTCGTGCGCGCCTTTGCGGCCGAAGAGGCTGTCGTTGTTGTCGATTTTATTTTCCAGCCGGACCCAGCCTTCGATAGTGAACGGGCCGGTGAGTGTCAGGTCGGTGAGGACCCCGCCGTCCGCGTTGCCGACGAGTTGGATGACCGGCCGCAACAGGCCTTCGCTTTGGCTGAGCAGGGTGGTCACCGCCGGGTGGTCGATGCCGAGCACCGCCACCGCTTTTTCCACGGCGGCCCCGTCGAAACCCGGGAATTTCCCGCCGGCCATGGCGCGGGCGAAGGCGTCCGCCTTGGCAGGGGTCGATGCCATGCCATCGACGGCGAGCGACCGCAGCGCGCCGGGGAGTTTTTCCCAGCGGCCGGCGAGTTCGGTGACGATTGCCGCATCATCGATGCTGCCGAATCCGATCAAGGCCTCGCGCCGCACCTTGTCATCGGCGTGATCCAGATGCGGGCGGAAATCCCCGGGCTTCGCGCCACCGGTTTCGCGCAGCGCGGCGAGGCCTTCCGCGAGTTCGGCGGGTGTGCGGTTCTTTCCTAACAGCCATTGCGAGACTTCCGGGGCGAGGACGGCGAGGCGGAAGCGGCGGGCGAGTTGGACCGCGAGGCGTTCGGTGGAGTCGCCGCGTTGGTCGTTCAACAGCGCGCTGGCGGCATCACCGACGATGGCGGCGAGCTTGGGATTCGCGGCGACTCCGGCATCGAGCCGGGTCAGCGCCTGGAGCACGGTTTCGCGTTTTGCGGGGTCGGATAGAAGTTTGGAAAATCCCTCCTGCACCGCAGGCTGGCCGAGCTGGCTGCCTAACAAGGCGAGTTCGTCGGCGGTGAGCGGGCGGGGGATTTCCGGCAGGACGGCGAGCATGCCGACGGCGGCTTCGGTGTCCGGCAGCGAGCGCACGGCCAGCAGGCGGGCTTCCGCGGGAAGCGTGGCGGATGCCAGCATCCGGCGCGTGGCTTCGGGGTGGCCGGCCATGGCCCAGCGGGCGAGATAACGTTCGAAATCCCGGTCATAGCCTTCGCGGCCTTTGCCGGTGAGCGGCTCGAGGCCGAGTCTGGCGGCGAGGCCAAGCATCGCGGGCGAGGGCGTGCGGTGGTCACGGATGGCATTGGCAATCGCCGCGCGC
>JBIPMR010000030.1:0-12760 GCA_044369025.1 Luteolibacter sp. | reverse complement strand
TCCGTTCTCCACCACCATCGAGCAAGGGCTGAATTTCTTCGGCTGGCCGCTCGCCTCCGGGGACAACGCCTACACCCAGTCCAATTTCGCCACGAAAATCGCCTCCGCCGGCCTGGTGTTCAAGGGCTACGTCGGGATGAACGCCTACGCCGCCGGCGTGTTCGGCGCCAGCGGTCCCGCGAGTTCCGACCCCAACGCGCTCAGCGGCACGCCCTACGCCTATCTGATTCCTGCCGGCATGGACGTGATGCGCGCGCCGCCGCTGGGCGACACCAACACCATCCGTTCGTGGAGCGTCAAGGACCAGGCGATTCCGCTGCCGCGCAACCTCGGATCCAACCTGTTTTCCGCGACGGAGTTCTTCACTCCGGACGGCAGCCTCAACGAAGACCTCTGGATTCCGCGCAAGCACGGGGCCTTCCGCGCCGTGGACGATCCCGCGTATTTCTACAGCACGGTGCCCGCGGAATTCACCAACTCCCGGCTCATCGGCCGCAGCGTCTGGAACACCCAGTGGAAAATCGTCATCCCCGCGTATTCACTGCTCAATGACGAGCAAACCGGCCTCGACCGCTTCGCCCGGAGCGTGAAGGACATCCAGCTCTTCCTCCGCAGTTACTCCAACTCCGGCAACTGATGAAACCGCGGTAGCTCGCCATTCTAGCAGCCGTCCTCCTCGGGGCGGCTGCCTTTTTCCTCCGGCCGAAAGCGGAAACCCCGCCTGCGCCGAAACCGGCCGTCACCACCGCGACCGCCGACGGGATGAAACTCACCACCGCGACCGATCCGACGCTGGTTTTCCAAAAAGCCTTCTGGCGGCGTCCGGCCAGCGGAGACCGGATTCGCCCCGCCGGCCATCGCGCCGTGATGCAAATGCGGATTGGCAAGGCCGGGAAATCCTGACATTTCCCCGCGCATGAATCGCATCAAGACCGCCATCGTCGGAGCCAGCGGCTACACCGGGATGGAATTGCTCCGTTTGTTGCTGGGCCACCCGGGCGTCGAACTCGTCGCCGTGACTTCGCGTGCGGAAGCCGGGAAAACCCTGGGCGCGGTGTTTCCGCGATTTCAAAAAGCACCGGGATCGGAACTGACTTTCATCGAGCCGGATCCGGATGCCATCGCAGCGACGGGAGCGAAGGCCGCCTTCCTCGCCCTGCCTCACGGCGTCGCCGCGGAAATCGCCCGCGCCCTGTTGGAGCGCGGGCTGAAGGTGATTGACCTCAGCGCGGATTTCCGCCTGCGCGACGCGGCGGTTTACGAGGAATTTTACGGAGCGCCGCATCCCGCGCCGGATTTGCTGGCGGAGGCGGTTTACGGCCTGCCGGAGATCCGTATGCCGGAAATCCAGGCCGCGCGTTTGATCGCCGCGCCGGGTTGTTACCCGACGAGCATCCTGCTGCCGCTGCTGCCGTTGCTGCGGGAAAATCTCATCGATCCCGCCACCATCGTCGCCAATTCCATGAGCGGCGTCAGCGGTGCCGGGCGCAAGGCGGATCTCACGCTGCTGTTCTGCGAGTGCAACGAAAGCGCCCGCGCTTACGGCGTGCCGAAACACCGCCATCTATCCGAGATCGAGCAGGAACTCAGCCTCGCCGCCGGCGAAAAAGTCACTATCACCTTCATCCCACACCTCATCCCGGTGAACTCCGGCATCGTCACCACCACCACCGCGAAACTCCGCGCCGGCGTGACTCCCGAGACCATCGGCACCGCCTTGGAAACCGCCTACCGCGACGCGCATTTCGTCCGCCTGCTCGGCCGCGGCGGCTGCGCGGACACCAAGAACGTCACCCGCACCAACTTCATCGACGTCGGCTGGCAGCACGACCCGCGCACCGGCCGCGTGATCCTGATGAGCGCCGAGGACAACCTCGGCAAAGGCGCCGGCGGCCAGGCGGTGCAATGTTTCAACCTGATGTTCGGCCTCGGCGGGATTGATGGGTTGCAAAATTTTTAACCGGCGGCCAATCTCCCCCGCTGTTCGCTTTTTGACACCATGGACCTTCCCTTTACTCGACTCGCCGGCGGTGTTGGAGCACCCAAAGGATTTCTCACCAGCGCCGTGAGTTGCGGGATCAAAAACCCGGACAGCCACCGTTTGGACCTCGCGCTCATCCACTCGGAAAGACCCTGCCATTCGGCCGGCACCTTCACCACCAACCGGGTGAAAGCCGCGCCGGTCAGGGTGTCGCAATCGAATCTGCGCAAAGGCGATCTCCGCGCGATCATCGCGAATTCCGGCAACGCCAATGCCTGCACCGGCGTCCAGGGCATCCACGACGCCAACGCGATGTGCAGCGCCGTGGCCAAGCCGCTGGGCCTCAAGCGCACCGAAGTGGGCGTCGCCTCCACCGGCGTGATCGGCTTGCCGATGCCGATGATGCGCGTTGAACCCAATTACGAGCGGCTCGTCGCCGGCCTCGGTCCGAAAAACGGCGCGGACGTGGCGGCGGCGATCATCACCAGCGACACTCACGCCAAGGAGGTCGCGATTTCCTTCCAGCTCGGCGAGACCCGCGTCCGCATCGGCGGCTGCGTCAAGGGCGCCGGGATGATCTCCCCGAGCATGGCCACCATGCTCTGCTTCATCACCACCGATGCGAACATCCCCACCGACGGGCTGCGCAAGGCGGTGCTCGAATGCGTGGAGGAAAGTTTCAACCGCATCACCATCGACGGCGACATGTCCACCAACGACACGGTGATCGTGTTGGCCAACGGAGCTTCCGGGATGACACCGGTCAGGCGCAATGACGCCCGGTGCAAGCAATTCCGCCAGGCGCTGCGCTGGGTGATGCTGGAGCTGGCCAAGGCGGTCGTCCGCGATGGCGAACGCGTGACGAAATTCGTCACCGTCAAAGTCAAAGGCGCGCGCACCTACCTCGATGCGAAAAAAGTCGCCGAAGCGGTTTGCAAGTCCGCCCTGGTGAAATCCTCATGGAACGGCGGCGACCCGAACTGGGGCCGCATCATTCACGCCGTCGGCTACTCGCGCGCCCGCATCCGCGAGGAGCTCGTCGATATCCACATCGGCGGCAAGCCTGCCTGCCTCGGTGGCCTGCAGGCGGACACGCCGATGGATGAGCTCCGCCACATCGTCGCCGCACCGGAATTTGAAATCGTCATCGATCTCAACCAGGGCGACGCCGATTACATCATGTATTCCAGCGATCTCTCGCCCGAATACGTCGATTTCAACCGCTCCGAATACGCGTACTGGAAACAAGCGCGCAAGGACGGACTGGTCTGAGAGAGACACAGGCATCCCCATGAAATCGGGACGCAAAAATTCGCGCCGTTTGTTGTCCGCTTTCGACCTCCGCTGCTGCCTTTTTTCCGATAATGACGGATGACACGAATGCCCTGCTGCCCGCCCGGTGGGAGGGGATTTCTATGATTTACCCGCCACTCTGACCTTCTTCCTTGCAAAGCCACCTGTCTGCGGCCGACGGAACGCGTTGCGGCAACCGGAGAAGGGGGCGGAGTGAAGTGTTGCCGTGCGCTCACCAAACGCGATTTGCCGTTCAACGACCCGCTGCCGCAAATCACCGTCGATCCCGACACCGACACCGCCGACGGCGAGGCGCTCCGCTGCGAGCCGCTCGCCGTGTTGCTGATGCCCCAGCGCTACTTCCTTTTCTAGCAGGCGAGTTTGCCGCAGGTGCCTGATTTCATCGCGTCACCCGGTTGACTCCCGGCGGGCTTTGGGAAAGATGGCGCGCGATGAAACGAAGGACCCAGAGCAAACCCGCGCCGCACAAGCAAGGGATCGTCATCCGGCCGGACGGCGCCGCGCCGCTCAGCCGCACGCAGGTGGAGTTCAACCGCCTCATGAAAAGCCTCGAAGCCGCCAAGGCCCGCCACGCGCGCGAGCAGGCCCGGCTCGACGAGGTGCTCGCCGTTTCCATCCGCGAGCTGATGCCGCTGATCGAGGATCTCAACCGCGTCAATCTCGGCCTGGTGCTCAAAGGCCGCAGAGCGTGGCAAACCCTCAAGCTCACCGCCCAGCGCCGTCATTGGTTCGGCGACCTCTTGAGCGGCAAGGCCGGGGATTTGCTGGCGGATCCGGTCGGTCTAACGGATGAGGAGATCGCCGGGCTCGAAACCGTGATCGGCGAGCTCGGGCCTTCCATCGGGGAGCAGCGGATCCAAGAGAACGAAAAAGAAAAATTCGATTTCATGCGCGAGATGATCGAGCGGACCGCGCGCCAGGCCGGAATCGAGTTGGACCTCAGCGATCTCGATCCCGATGGCGACCCTGCGGACATGGATCGCATCGTGCGCGAGCGCCTCGGTGCGGCCGCCGCGGATTTCGAAGCCAAGCTGGATTCCCGGGAAGCTCCGGAAAAATCCCGCCGCAAACCCACCAAAGCCCAAGCCACCAAGGAGCGCAACCGCCTCGCCCGCGAGGAAGCGAAAAACCGCGACCTCAAATCCCTCTTCAAACAACTCGCCAAGGCCTTCCACCCCGATCTCGAACCCGACCCGCTGCTCAGGCAGCACAAACAAATCTGGATGCAGCGCCTCAACGCCGCCTACGCCGCCACCGACCTGCGGGAAATGCTCCAGCTCGAAATGGAATGGCTCGGCGAGGAGGCCACCAATCTCGCCACCGCCGGCGACGAAAAACTCAAGGTTTACTGCATGGTCCTCAAGGAGCAGATCGCCGACCTCAGCCGCCAGACCCATCAGCTTCCGGGCGAGCCGCAATACAGTTCCCTCCGCCGCTTCACGGACCCCATCTACGGCACCATCGCCAACCCCGTCACCATCAAACGCGAACTCCGGGAGGAACTCCGCCACTATCAGAAAATGTTGGATATCCTCGATGCGAACAACGCCGCCTCGCGCCGCATGATCTACGAATGGGCCGACGGACACGCCCACCGCTCCAGATTTCCGTTCTGAACTAACAGGCATTTTCACGGGCGTGGTGTGATGGCTGATCCGGTCCGTCAATTGCATCGCCTCCCGCGGACTGGCCTTGGCCAGCACCCGCGCGGCGGAAGCCGGCTCGACATCGATGCCCGGCAGCTCCTCGACATCCCAAGTTAGGTCGGGTGGCGGCGCATGGGATTCCGCCAGCGAGAAACGTGGGGAAAGAACGCGGAGAGCTCTCTTGAGGCGAAATCCTCCATGGATTTGCGGGCGGGGTCGAGCCGTGCTTCCAGCCATCCTCAAGCGGCATCCTGGCAACGGCTTTTTCGAACAAGTGCTCCTGCCCCGCCCAGGCCCGCGCCACCGCACCGCCGAAACCCGGGATCCTTCCCTGCAGCGAATCCGTCAACTTCGTGGGCGCGGGGAATGTTCCAAAATCCGAGATTTCGTATGACAGATCGGCAATCCGGGTTTTAGGATGCGGCCTCACTTCAACCAACTCCCAAACCACCATGTCCATCAAAGTCGGCGACCCAGCCCCAGATTTCACCCTCGTCAGTCAAACCGCAGACGGTCCGCAGCTCGTCACGCTGAGCGACCTGATCGGAAAATCCAACATCGTGCTG
This sequence comes from Luteolibacter sp., assembly GCA_044369025.1. Taxonomy (GTDB): domain Bacteria; phylum Verrucomicrobiota; class Verrucomicrobiia; order Verrucomicrobiales; family Akkermansiaceae; genus Luteolibacter. The sequence continues at coordinate 7,253 of JBIPMR010000030.1, read as the reverse complement.
CTGTTCGTGCCGATGGCCTTCACCGGCGGTTGCACGGCGGAGTTCTGTGAGATTTCCAAAGGAATTTCCGAATACGACGCGCTCGACGCCACGGTGCTCGGCATTTCCGGCGACAATCCGTTCGCGCAGGAAGCGTGGGCGCAAAAGGAAGGCATCACGCTGCAACTGCTCAGCGATTACGAGCACGCGGTGACCCAGGCTTACGGCGTGGCTTACGAGCAGTTTCTGCCGGAGAAAAACCTGATCATGGGCGGCGTTGCCAAGCGCTCGGCGTTCGTGGTCGATAAGGCCGGCGTGATCCAATACGCCGAAGTCCAGGAGCATCCCAAGGACATGCCCGACTTCGAAGCGATCAAGGCGACGCTGCGCGGGCTCTGACCGGTTTGCGAAATTCCAGCTCTGATGAAAAGCCGCCGGATCTTGGATCCGGCGGCTTTTCCCAAGCTTCGCTGGACAAATTCGCAGGCATTCCACAAAAGAACCCACCCTTGAAACGCTTTTTCACATCCGAGGCAGGCGCCACCGTGCTCTGGGTGCTGGCGTCGCTGCTGTTAGGTTCCCTCCTCGCGCCCTGGCTCTATCAGGGAGGCAAGGCGCTGGCCGCCCATGCGGCCGCGAACGAGCTGGGGGCGGTCCTCGAATGGCTGGCCGCCGCCTGCGAACGGGCGAAATTCGGCCGCTATTTCAATCGCGCGCTGGCGTTTTCCGCGCTGATCCTGCTGCCGTTTCTCTATCAACGGATTTGCGCGCTGAGGGCGGATCACGATCTCCCGGTGGTGGCTCCAGCAAGGCCCGGTGCCCGCCTGGCCCTGCTGCAAACGGCGTGCGGTTGCGTCCTGGCGGCCGTCATGCTCTGGTCCCTCGGCATGATTCTGGTGGCGCTGGGCGCTTTCGCTCCGGCGGCGAATCCCCCGGCACTCGGGAAATTTCTCTCCAAGGTGCTGGTCCCCGCGGTGGGGGCCCCGCTGGTGGAGGAATGGTTGTTCCGCGGGGTTTTGTTAGGATTCTGGCTCAGGTCCGCCCGCCCGCTCACCGCCTGTTTGGGCACCTCGCTGTTTTTCGCCTTCGTCCATTTCCTCGAGCCTCCCGCCGGTTTCAGCATCGCCAATCCCGGAGCGCCGCTGGCGGGGTTTGAGTTGTTAGGGACGATCCTGTTTCATTTCGCCGACCCGATGTTTTTCCTGACGGATTTCGCGACGCTGTTCATCGTCGGGATGATCCTCGCGCTGGCGCGGGTGCGGACCGGCGCGCTGTGGTTTTCCATCGGCCTGCACGCGGGATGGATCATCGCGTTCAAGGGCTACAACCTGATTTACAAGCCCGTTTACGATCATGCGCTGCACCCGTGGGGCGTCGGGGAAACGCTGCGCTCCGGCTTGTTTCCGCTGCTGGCACTGGGGCTCACCGGAGTGATCTGCCACTTCGCGCTGCGGCATTTTGACAAAGCCCGGCAGCCTGCCTAACCGCGCATCACGGTCACGACGCAGACTTGTTTGAAACCGCCGTGCCGCAGGGTTTTCGCGCATTCATCGACGGTGGAACCGGTGGTGAGCACGTCGTCGATCAGGATCGCGCCGGCGTTTTTCCCGGCGAGCCAGCGGCGGCCCTTGGCGGTGACTTCGAAGGCCCCGCGCAGGTTGGCGAGGCGCTGGGCGCGGGTGAGCAGCGTCTGCGTTTCCGTCGAGCGGATGCGTTGAAGGGCCTTGAGCACGGTGAGGCCGGTGTGCCGTGAGAGCACCCGCGAGATTTCCTCGGCCTGATTGAAATGGCGGTCCTGCTGGCGTTTGCGGTGGAGCGGCACCGGCACCAACGGCCAGCCACCCGCGAGGGCCGGGGCGAGCCGGGGATCGGCGAACGATTCGTAAGCGAGACGGCCGAGTTCGTCGGCGAGGTGGATTTCGCGGTTGTATTTCAGGCGGTGGACCATATCGAGCGTGCGCTCGTCGCGGACGGTCGCCGGCCGGGCGAACTCGAAGGAGAATTTGAGCTTGCTGCAATTCGGGCAGTCGAATTCCCGGTCGATCGCCCCCTCGAACGCCTCACCGCAGATTTTACAGAATGGCACACGCAGCCTCGGCAAATCGGCATCGCAGGCGTCGCACAACGCCCGCCCGCCCGACAACCCCACCCGGCACGCCGCGCAGGCGGATGGATAGAGCAGATCGAGCGTCAGCCCGGCCAGCTTGCGCCAAGCGCCGGGATCAGAGGGGGGATTTGGATTCATCGGGGTCGGCGGCGGTGAGGTAGTGGATGAGAAACCCGCAAATCAGAATCCCAGCCAGCGGGACCAATCCCTGCCGCAGCGCCGCGCCGGAAATCAACCACGCCACCGCATCCGGCCGGCTGGCCGTCACGGTGAAAGCGCCCATCATGGCGTTGACGAAAATCCAGCCGGCGTTCAGCCCCAGCGGCAACCACAGGGACGCCGTCCGCCAGCGGGCGAACGCCAGCACCCCGCCCAGCGCGAGCAGCGGCACGAAATTTCCCAGCACCATCCGCAGATCGCCAAACTGCGCCAGCACCATGCCCAGCAACTCGAATCCCACCCCGGATGCGTCCGGATCGGGCACGTTGAGACCGGCTGGCGGATTGAGAAAATGCACCATCGCGAACAGCAGCGCCGAGACGCCGAGCGCCGCCGCCGGCCGCATCGCCCGCAGGAAAATCCCCAGCGCGATTCCCCGGAACAAGACCTCCTGCACCGCTGCCAGAACCACCGCCATCCCGCAAATCCGGACCATCGACCGCCCCACCCCTCCGTCCGGCAGGTGCCACACAAACACCCCGGCGGCGATCATCGCCCCGCCTAACAAAACGAACAGTCCGGTCACCACCAGGAACCCGCGCAGCACGTGCCTCGGCGCTTGGTCATTTTTGCGCAGCCGCTGACCGCGCTCCAAAGTCGCCGCACCCTCCATCAGTGGATGCGCTATCCCGATCTTCGGTTTCCCGCCGGCCCTCAACCACTCGACGAACGGCAGAAACAAAATCACCGCCGCCAGGATCAGACTGAGCTCGAAGAACCTCGGAAAGTCCGCCGCCCGGCAGACGCCTGCGAACCACTCGACCGGCCCGTTGATCTGCTTCACCGAGGAAACCTCCGCCAGCGCCTTTCCCATGTTGTAAAGCAGCGGAGTCATCCACGCGCCCAGCATCACCGAAGCCGCAGCATACAGCCACACCTTCAGGGCGTCGTTCATGGCCGGGGAGCGCATGGTTGAAAGGCTGCCAGTTTTCCCGGCAAATGAAAGCCCGGCCTCGATGATTTTCCCTTGGTGCCGATTCCCCGCCCGGCCTAAGCTCCCCGCCATGCTGAGCATCGAAGCAACCGGAACCATCCGCAGCCAATGGGGCGAAGGCCCGATCTGGTGGCAGAACGCACTCTATTACGTGGATATCGAGGGTCACCAAGTCCACCGCTTCGACCCGGCGACCGGCGATGAAACCTCTTGGAATGTCGGCGAACGCGTCGGCACCGTCGTTCCGCGCGAGAGCGGCGGGCTGGTCATCGCCGGCGATCACGGGATTTCGCTGCTCGACACGGAAACCGGCGCGCTCACCCACCTCGCCGATCCCGAGCAAGATCTGCCGGACAACCGCTTCAACGACGGCAAATGCTCGCCCGACGGCCGGTTTTTCGCCGGAACCATCAGCCTCACCAAAAAAACCGGGACCGCCAAACTCTACCGCCTCGATCCCGATCTCACGCTGCACGAAGCGTTCGGACCGGTCACCAACTCCAACGGCATCGTCTGGTCCGCCGACGGCCAAACGGTTTTCTACATCGACACCCCGCGCAAGGAGGTGCTCGCCTTCGATTACGACGCCGGCCATCTGCGCAACCTCCGCAGCGTGATTTCCACCGCGCACCTCGACGGCTCACCCGACGGCATGGCGATCGATGCGGAGGGCCACCTCTGGATCGCGTTTTGTCACGGCGGGTGCGTCGTGTGTTTCGATCCCGAAACCGGCGCGGAACTCCGCAAAATCGCCCTCCCCTGCCTCGAAACCACCGCCTGCGCGTTTGGCGGGCCGGACCTCGGCGAGCTCTATGTCACCACCGGCGTCCACAAATCCGTGGTCGAGGAAAACGCCGGGCGGCTGTTCGTCATCCGCGGCCTCGGCGTGACCGGCTTGGCGGCGCATGCCTTCGCCGGCTGAAGATGGGGAGCCACGCGGAAATTTCGACAATTGTGTAAGACGGAAACGATGCGATGAGGTAGCGTTCCCGCATGAAACTCACCACCACCACCACGCTCGCCGCCCTGGTTCTCATCGGTATCGGAGGCTTCATGGCCGGACGAGTCTCATCCCCGGCCCCGGCGGCGGACACTTCAAGCGGCCCGGCCGAAACCCGCGCCTCGCGAAGCTCTGCGGCAGCTTCCGCCAGCACCTCGGACACCCGCAAAACCGCCCGCAGCAGCCGCGCCGAGCGCACCGCCGCAAGGATTTCCGACCCCACAGACCGCAGCACCCGTCTCGAAGCCATCGTCCGTGGCGAAAACCCGCTGGACCGCAACCGCGCGCTGCTCGGCTTCATCGACCAGCTCGCCCCAGGGGACTTCGAAGCAGCCGTCGCCCATTTCCGCAGCCTTGGGCTGACCGAAGACCGGATGGGGGAATATTCGCTGCTGCTCTCCGCCTGGGCCAAGACCGACCCGCTCGCCGCCTTGGCCTACGCCGACGCAAACACCCGCAGCAACTTCGCCAAGCAAACGATCCTCACCTCGTGGGCGACCGCCGATCCCGAAGCCGCCATCGCCTGGGCCAATTCCAATTTCGACGGCGAAGGCGCCAATCCCTACCTCGCCGGCATCATCCGCGGCATCGCCGACTCCGATCCGATCCGCGCGTCCCAACTGCTCACCGCCATGCCGCGCAGCGAAGAACGCGGCGAAGGCCTCGATGCCTTCCTGCCCCAACTTCTGCGCCAGGGTGCCGATGCCACCCGCGCCTGGATCGCCTCCCTCAGCGACGATTCCCTGAAAAACGGGGCGATGCTGCGCAGCGCCGAACAACTCGCCGCCAGCGATCCCGCCGGCACCGTTTCCTGGCTGCTTGAAAATCCCAGCGAGGCCACCCAGCGCCGGATGGACGACGTTTACTCGGTCTGGGCCCGCAAGGACCAACAAGCCGCGCTCAGTTCCATCAACGGCCTTCCCGCCGGCGATGCCCGCAGCGACGCCCTGCGCGGCGTCATCAGCAGCGTCGCCTCGGAGGATCCGAAGTCCGCAGTCTCCCTGATGGACCGCTACGCCAACGATGTGACCGACCGCGTGGTCCAGAATTTCATCTGGCACTCCTTCGGCACCGATCCTGCGACCGCCGCCGGCCAAATCGCCCGCATCGCCGACGAAGGCCAGCGCAATCGGATGTACACCCGCGCCATCGGCACCTGGCTCGAGCGGGATCCAAACTCCGCCCAAACCTGGCTGCGCGCCAATCCCCTGCCCGAAGCCGTGCAAAACGAGCTCAACAAGCAGGATACCCGCCAATAAGGTCCTTCGCCCGCGTTGACATCCGCAGCGGTGCCGTCCAACGTCCCGCCCATGGACACGATGAAACTTTTACTCGGCGCCACCGTTGCGCTGCTGCTCGGAGCCCTCGCGGTTTCCTGGCAAGGCATGAAATCCGGGGTGAAAAACACCTCCAGCGACGAATTCGCCCGCCTCGAAAAACAAGTGAAGGAAATCCGCGCCGAGCAGGACAAACTCGCGTTCGAAAGGCAGATGCTGACCCTCAAAAGCTCATCCGCCACCGCCCCGGCCCCCACCGCCGCCGAGATCGACTCGGTCAAAGCCCAGCTCGAAGCCAACCGCGCCGCCGTCGCCCAGCTCGAACTCGAAAAAGCCGAGCGCGACGCCAAACTCGCCGACAGCGAGGAGTTGCTCCTGGACCAGCGCAAACTCGAAGGCGGCGACAGCGAACTCCGCCGCGCCCGCATGATCAGCGAGGCCCTGCTCATCGGCCGCATCCATGAATACCGGGAGGACGCGGAATATGGGGGCTTCGCCACCTTCGAGGTGCTCATGCCCGAACAGGTCCAAATCGGAACCATCCTCGCCATTCGCCGCAAGACCGGCATCCTCGGCCAACTCAAGGTTTCCCAAGTGGAAGGTGCTGGTGCGGTTGCCAGTCCGCTCCCCGGATTCGGGCAGATCAAACCCGAGCCCGGCGACGAGCTCATCCTGCCGCCGCAATACTGACTTAGGTAAAAGCTGAAATGCTGAAATGCTGAGAAGCTGAAATTGCTTCGCACGCCCCTTTCTCTTGTTTCAGCATCTACCCCATCTTTCTCTTATTTCAGCGTTTCAGTTTTCAGCATTTCAGAATTTACCATGACAACCGTTGGTCTCATCTCACTCGGCTGCGCCAAAAACCTCATCGACTCGGAAGTCATGATCGGCCACCTCGCCCAAGCCGGCATGTCGCTCACGCCCGACCCCGAACTCGCGGACGTGCTTATCATCAACACCTGCTCGTTCATCGACATGGCGAAACAGGAATCCATCGACGCCATCTTCGGCGCGGTGAAGGACCGCTCGGAAGATCCCGACCGCGAGCGCCAGAAAATCATCGTCGCCGGTTGCCTGTCCCAACGCTTCGCCAAAGACCTTCCCGGCATCATGCCGGAAGTGGACGCCTTCATCGGCCTCGACCAGATCACCAAGGTCGCCCCGATCATCGAGAACCTGCTCGGCAAGAACAACGCTTCGGAAGTCCGGAAAACCGAAGGTCCGTCCGCCACCGAAGACCCGCGCGATTTCGTCACCCTCAAGCCGCAATACGTGCCCGACTGGTCCACCCCGCGGATGCGCCTGACGCCCGACCATTTCGCCTACGTCAAGATCGCCGAGGGCTGCAACCACACCTGCACCTTCTGCATCATCCCCACCATCCGCGGCAAACACCGCTCGCGCACCCAGGACTCCGTCGTTCGCGAAGTCCAGGCGCTGGTCGCCTCCGGGGTCAAGGAAATCAACCTGATCTCCCAGGACACCACCTACTTCGGCATGGACCAGTGGGAAGGCAAACGCCCGACACCCAGCTCGCCCGTTGATTCCAGCAGAGGCGAGTCGCTCTCCACCCTGCTGCGCGAGATCAACAAGATCGAAGGCGATTTCTGGGTCCGCCTGCTCTACACCCACCCCGCGCATTGGTCGGACGAACTCATTCAAACCATCGCCGAGTGCGACAAGGTGGCGAAATACGTCGACATCCCGCTGCAGCATATTTCCGACCGCATGCTTACC
>JBIPMR010000395.1:0-4391 GCA_044369025.1 Luteolibacter sp. | reverse complement strand
GCATCGATGAAGCCGTGGTCGCCTTCAATGACGGGGTCGGGCTGGCCCGCGTGTATTATGCGCTGGTGGGTCCCGGGGACGTCATCGATCTGGTGGTGCAGGCCGATGGCGTGGACGGGGCCAAGACTGACGGGTGCGACGGGACGATTTCTTGGCTGCGGGTTGACGACCAAGTTCCGGCTGAAGCCCGGCAGCCGGACGGTTCGTTCTTCATGCCCGAGGCGCCGGCCTTTGTCATCACCAGTGTCACGCGCGAGCCGGGCACGGGTCAGGTGACGCTGGCTTGGCCGTCCGCCCCCGCCGCCGTGTATGATGTGTACGCCAGTTTTTCGCTGACGGCGGGAAGTTGGAACCTTCTGACCCCCGCGGGCGGCCTGCCCTCGGCCGGTTCCCAGACGACATTTACGGACGCTAGTGTGGCCACCAATCCGGCCAACGCCCGCGTTTATTATCGGGTGACCCGCCGTTAGGGGGCACCGCGGCCGGGTGATCTTTAAGTGTAATTTTGCGCCCGTGAACCGCCGCTTTCATTGCTGGAAAATCAGGATGGGCGGCGTGCTGCTAGTCGTGGCCCAACTGCTCGGTACGCTCGTCGCCGCCGCCCCAGAGACAATCGAACCTCCAGCGGCCACGGCTCCAGAGGCTGCCGTGCCCGGGACCCGGGTCGCCACCGGACCCGATCAGCCCACCGCTGAAGGATGGGAAAGTGAATCCCTAGCGGCCGCCGTGGCCGCGCAGCTGGCTCACCTGAAAAAGCACCTAGCCGGCGGGCGCGTGACGGCGGCCGATCTGGAACCGCTGACCACGGAACAAGTGGACGGCAGTCAGATCCAGCCGGCCTCGATCGACGACGCCTTTCACGATGGCCTTGTGCGCGTGCGCCGCGGTCCGTGCACGGCTGACCGCGTCGCCGGACGCCCGGCACTCGCGGCCGCGCTGTCATCGCTCTGCCAGGGCCGCCGCGGAATGGCAGCCATCAAAGTTATCTCGCTGGAGCGCACGCCGGCCGGCACCCTGACGACGTTGGATTTTGAGTGGCATGCCGGGGAAAAGTCTGGAGGACGGAGGCAAGTCAATGCGACCTGGGTCGCGGTCTGGGAGGGTGTGGCCGCGCCTCGGCTGCGGTCGGTGCGAGTGACGGACTTTGAAGAAGTGATTTCGTTGCGGCCGACTGGTTTTTCGGAAATGACGGCCTCGATGTTTTCTGGGTCGGCGGCCTGGGGTGAGCAGCTGGTGCGGGGGGCGGATTACTGGGCGGCGCGGATCGAGAGCGGACTGGGGCTGGAGACGACCGGCTGGAATGGCGTGACGTTGGGCGATGTGAATGGTGACGGGTGGGATGACATCTATCTTCCCCAGACAGGAGGACTGCCCAACCGGCTGCTGGTCCGGCAGATCGATGGCACGTTTCGCGATGTCTCGGCGGAATCGGGGACCGACTGGTTGGATCCATCACATGGCGCCCTGCTGGTCGACCTCGACAACGATGGGGACCAAGATCTGGTGGTTTCCATGTCCGAGGGCGTTTTGTTTCAGGAAAACGACGGCCGCGGGAAATTTTCTATTCGCAGTGCGAAGCTGATGCCGTCCGGTCATCCCTACGGTCTGGCCGCGGCTGATTACGATGTGGATGGGGATCTGGACTTGTATGTGGCTTGTTATCACCCACGTGCGGGAGCCACTCGCAATTTTGTCTTTGCCCGGCCCATGCCTTATCATGAGGCGACAAATGGGGCCCCCAATATACTGCTGCGGAATGAGGGGAATTGGAAGTTCGTTGATGGCACCCGTGATCTCGGATTGCAGGTCAATAATAACCGGTACAGCTACGCGCCGGCGTGGCAAGATTACGATGGTGATGGCGATCTTGACCTCTACGTGGCCAATGACTTTGGTTCCAATAACTTGTATCGCCAAGACCGCTCTCCTGAAGGACTGATTCAATTTGCGGAGGTGGCGGCCGCGGCGGGAGTGACAGATACGGCGGCTGGGATGTCGGCGTGCTGGGGTGATTATGATGGCGACGGCTGGCCGGACTTGTACGTGAGCAACATGTTTTCCAGTGCGGGCAGCCGGATTGCGCATCAGCCGGCTTTTCAGGCGGTGGCCGATGCGTCGACGCGGGCCGTATTCCAGCGTCATGCCCGCGGGAATTCACTTTTTCGCAATGCGGGCGACGGCACCTTTGCCGACGTCAGCGAGACGGCTCGGGTCATGCTTGGCCGATGGGCATGGGGGTCGCGCTTCACCGACTTCAACAACGATGGAGCCCCGGATCTGTATGTGGCTAATGGTTTTATCACTCAGGAAAACCCCGACGATTTGTGAAGCTTCTATTGGCGCCAGGTCGTGGCGCGCAGTCCCACCGGATCACAAACTAGTTCCACAGATGACTATTTGCGCGCCTTCGGCGAGCTGGCGCAAAAAATCCGCGGCGGCCAGTCGTTCAGCGGACGGGAACGAAATTGCGCTTTTCTCAATACTGGCGACGGCCGGCTTGCCGATGTTTCGGCGGTGACGGGACTTGATTTTGATGACGATGCCCGGGGGCTGGCCACGAGCGATCTCGACGGGGATGGCGATGCCGACATTGTGTTGAGCAACCGCACCGCCCCGGTGGTGCGGGTGCTGCGCAACGACATGGCTTTGGCTTCGACCAGCCGGCTTGTGGTGCAGCTGACCGGGACATCGTGTAATCGTGATGCGATTGGGGCGAGCGTTTCGGTGCAGGCGGGTGGGCGGAGGGCTTCGCAGACGGTAGTGGCGGGCGACGGGTTTTTAAGCCAATCTGGCAAGGCGTTGATTTTCGGATTGGGAGCGGCGCGGGTGGTTGAGCGGGTGCTGGTGCGCTGGCCGGGTGGTGGTGGTGGCAAGGAGGAGGAATTTACTGGGGTGGGGGTGAATGGGGTGTGGAAGCTGGTGCAGGGGGCGGGTCGGGCGGTGCCGCTGGAGCGGCCGGTGTTGGCCGCGGTGACGGCCGCGCCCACGGTTGTACCGCCGGCCGGCGAGGCGGTCCGGATCCGGTTATTTCAGCCGTTGCCAGTGCCGGCCGGTTTAGCCTATCGCGATCTGGGCGGCCGCGATCAGCCGCTGGCAGGCGCGTGGCGCGATGGCCCCGTCCTGATTCATCTCTGGGCCACATGGTGCGCTCCCTGCGCCGCTGAGTTGCAGGAATTGGCTGCGCTTCAAGCGGATCTCCGCCTGCTCCCGCTCTCCGTCGAACAATTATCCGACGACCCGCCTGCTCCCGCCCCCGAGGCCATCCATGCGTTTCTCGCCGCTCGGGGACTGACCGATCATGGGGGTTGGGCCACTCGCGAAAATATCGCCGCTTTCGACCAACTCGTCCGCGATGCCGTTTATCATCACCTCCAAATGCCCTTGCCAGCGAGTTTTCTCGTCACCAAGGAAGGCCGGGTCGCCGTCATTTATAAAGGACGCACCACCGCTGCCCAAGTGCGACAGGATCTGGCCACACTGAATGCCGGAACCGCGCAGTCGATGGCAGCCGCCGTCCCCTTCCCGGGGCGCTGGGCGCGGGCCACCGCCTTCGCGAGTCATCCGGCGGCCGTGGCGCGGGCGTTTTTGGAGGCGGGCGAACCCCTAGAGGCGGAAAGCCATTTGCGGAAATTCATCGCCAGCCAGCCCGAGCCCGCCACGGAACAGAGTCGGCGCCAGCGGGTCGAAGTCATGACTTTGCTGGCTGAAACAAGCCGTCTGCGCTCAGCGTGGGCGGCGGCTGAACAGTGCGCCCGCGAGGCGCTGCGCTACCAGCCAGCGCATATCCCGGCGGTCTTTGAATTGGCTCAGGCCCAAGCGGCCCAGTCCCACATCGATCAGGCGCTAGCCACCCTCCGGCCGCTTTGTCAGGCGGGGCCGGCGCGGTTGGACGCGCTTGATCTCTCGGCCGATGTGCAGTTGGCCGCCGGACGGTCGGCTGCGGCGGCCGCGGACTGGCGGGCGGCACTCACGCTCAATCCGAAATTTATCCCGGCTCTCCAAAAACTCGCTAGACTGCTCGCCGCGGCTGATGATGTCTCTCTGCGCCAACCGGATGAAGCACTGCGTCTCGCCACCTTCCTTTTGAGTGCACCCGGGGCGCGCCAGCAACCGGTGTTTTTGGCCAGTGGCGCGGCGGCCTATGCGGCCTGCGGTCGCTTTCCGGAAGCCGTGGCGATGCAGGCGGACGCGGTCAGGCGTCTTGGTGGTGCCGGTCAGGCCGCCGCCTTTGCCGTCCAGCTTCGGATTTTGCAGGCGTATCAAGACGGGCGGCCGCCGTCGGAAGCCCAGCGGCCCTGAAGCTTCCTCACCGTCGTCGCCAAGACATGAGGGTCTTGAACACTGTGCGGAGGCGCGGAGTCAGGCGGGTTCGATTGTATTGATCTCCGATT
>JBIPMR010000394.1:0-4397 GCA_044369025.1 Luteolibacter sp. | reverse complement strand
GGAACATTGACTTGGTCAAGGGCGGCGGCTGTGAATCCATTCGGAGTATTTGCAGTGTAGCCTAAAATCAACTGCGCGGGATTGATCGCACCGCCGCTGATGGCCGTCTGCTGCATCAGCTTGTCGTCCAGACCATCACCGTTGAGATCTGCTAGGAAGAAGTGGGTGATTAACGACCATCCATAATTCACGATATTGGTGTTATCGATCGTGTATTGCCAATTGGTGGCTGACCTCAAAGTCGGTATCCAAACTGGGTTTGCCTCCGGCGGGCCCGCGCTGTAGGCTTGTAAGCCGACGATCTTGTCCGGATTGAGCACCACTGGCAAGCCGGTGGCGGTGATGGTGAAGGCCCCACCGTTCGGTGCGGTGAATGGCGTCTGATCGCCCACCAGGCTGAATTCCTCCAGCGGTGGCGTGTCATAGTCCGCGGCGAAGGTGGTGGGGCCTGCCGTGCGGATGATCCGTTGGCCGATGGTCTGGGCTCCGAGATTCGCTGCGTTGTTGCCGTTGACGAATACGATCTGGGCACCATCAGCCAGACTGACGGTAGTGCCGTTTGCGAGAGTCACCGCGCCATTGGTATCGGCATTGATGGAATTACCTGCGCCATTGAGGTTCAGGGTGCTCGTAGCATCCGCCGTGAGGTTCACGTCAATGGCGATGGATTGGACGGATAAGGCGGAGTTGGTCAGGATGATGTTGGAATCCGCGTCACTGGCGAGATCTCCTTCGATCCCGTTGCCACCGAAATCCAAAGTGCTGTCAACCACCGTCATGGTGTAGCCGGAACCCAGAATCAGCTTGGCAGTTACCGTGGTGGAGCTGCTCGCAAAGAGAATATCGCCATTGTAGGGAGTAGCGGGATTTGAGTCCGGGTCCGGGCCGATGTTGTCGCTCCAGTTGGCGCCGTCAAAGAAAGAGTCGCCCGGGTTCCCGATCCATTCGATGGGAACCGCATGGAGGATACCACTGGAGATGCTGGAGACGGCAAGTAGGGGAAAGAGTGTGAGTTTTGTTTTCATGGAATATGAGGATTGGTGGGATTTTAAAAAAAGCCTCACCCGGCTTCCGAAAAGAGCAAGTGGAAATCAGGTGAGGCGGGAATCAATTGGAATCAAATGGGTTTGGCGGTTTACAAACGCAGAGGCTCAGGCGCGGCGGCGGCGCAGCAGACCGAGAAGACCAAGACCACCGAGCAACGCGGCGGAGGGCTCGGGGATCGGGGAGGATGAGACCGTGAGATTGTCGAAAAGGTGGGTTGTGAGACTGAAATCGACAAAGTCCGCCGTCCCCTCAAGGGTGATGTAATTATTCGTGTAACCACCCCCAAGCTTCGTGTAATTCACCAGTAAGGTGTCACCGATGTAGATATCCGTAGAAGTCTGACCGACACCATCCCAAGGATTTTGATCAGTCGGGTCGTTGACATCAAACCTGATATTCATCCAACCACCGCTGCCAGCAGGAGAACCGAAGAAATTCGCCAGGAATACGCCCGAGTCGTATAGCTGGATGAAGTTGCCCAAATTACTGCCGCTAAAAGTATCTTCGATGAGTTTCACGGTGAGCCCAGAGGTCTGTCCGGATTGCCTTCCGCCTTCCAGTGTGCTGTTGCCCCCAATGGTAATGGAAGCGGAAGACAATGTGTTGGCAGCGCCAAAAACATCTACGTCCACGGTGATTTGTTTGCCGATGACCTCGCCGCCACCAGTCAGACCCTTGAAGTTGTAATTTGGGGAAACCGTGGCATAGCCGACAGTATTCAACGAGGGAGTAGCGCTGAAAGTGCCGATTCCCGCATCACCCGCCAGTAAAAGCGGCCCTGGCGTACCCAGAACCTGTTGGTGGTAGTCAGTGGACTGGTTTGGAACATTAGCCACGTAAGAGATCGGCGCGAGAACGCCGGTCTGGCGTGTGGCGTTCTGAGTGTTGATGTCTACCGACGCGACGGTAGTATCGTAACTGTCCGACCAAACCGTGGTGTATGCGGCGTGGCTGGTGGACATGAACAACAGAGGGAGCGCGAAGGCCGCGCAGTAGTGATTGAGCTTTGGTTTTTTCATTGCAGACCTATGGTGTAGGTTTTCAGGCGTGGATGCTATCGTGATTCTCCACCTGTGCGTGTTGAAAAACCACCTATTCGAGACATTCTTTCGGATGTGTGGGCTTGGTTGAGTATTTGTAGATTACTGAAAATGAAACGATTCGGGAGATGAACTCCGTTAGGCATCCAATCGGATGTGTTGGTGGCACACGAAGATCGTCTTTGCAAAACAGGTGGGTATGAGGGTTTTATACCTCAACGCCACCAACCATGATTATGAAACCCATTGCAGAATGTATCCGCCACTCCTCACGACTTCCCACGCTGGTTTGCGGCCTGCTGCTCACCCTTCCCGTCATGGCGGAGGAATGGGTGGATGCGGCGGATTTCGGGCTCGGAAAATTACCGCCCGGAGCGGATGCGACGCCGGTGATCCGCCGGGCGATGGAGGCCTGCATCAAGGAAAAGGCATCGGGCCTGAAAGTCCCGGCCGGCGAGTGGCATTTATTTCCGCAGTTCGCGTTCGAACAAAACCTCGCGGTGGCCAACAACGATCCCGGCATCCGGCGGGTGGTTTTTCCCATCGATGGCTTCGAGGGCTTCACACTGGAGGCGGATGGCGCGCGATTCGTCTGTCACGGATCGCTAATCCCGATCAGCGCGGAGGGGACCAGCAATCTCACGTTGAAAGGCTTCAGCATCGATTGGGCGCGCCCGTTCAGCATGCAGGGCACGGTGGAGGCCGTGCAGCCGGAGCTCAACGCCTTCGATCTGAAACTGCATCCCGAGGTGGTCTATGAAATCCGTGGCAAGCGGCTGATTTTCCGGGAAAAACCCAGCCCCTCGCCCACCACGTGGAAGGAATGGGCACCGCCGGTGACCGATACGCTGGCGTGGGAGCGCAACCTGCAATGGAACATGTGGTTCCAGGGCGGCACGCGCCATTCGCTGCCGGGCGAGGGCATGCTGGGACTGGAGCCGGACGCGCGCGTCGAGGAGCTCGGCCCGCACCGCATCCGGATCTTCGAGGCCGCGAAAGTCATGCCGCCGGTGGGCGCGGTGCTCATCGTCAATGGCATGATGCAACAGAACCGCACCTCGCCGGCCATCCGCATTTCCGGCTGCAAGGACGTGCTCGTCGAGGACGTCGCCATCCACCACGCCGGCGGCATGGGCCTGATCGCCCAGCGCTCGGAAAATTTCACGATCCGGCGCTTCCACACCACGCTGCCGGAGGGCAAGGACCGCTACGTGACGACGACAGCGGACGCCACGCACTTCAACGGCTGCCGCGGCCACATCCTGATCGAGGACAGCCTGTTCGAGAACAAGCTCGACGACGCCTCGAACATCCACGGCTGTTTTGTGAAGGTGGTGAAAGCTGAGGGCAACACGCTGCTCTGCCAACGCGCACACAGCATGCAGCTCGGGCTGGAAATCGCCGAACCCGGCGACGTCGTGCGCCTCGTCCAGAGTGCGGACCTGAAACCGTATGGCGATGCCACCGTGACCGCGGTGCGGAATCTCAACTCCGAGCATTTCGAGATCACCCTCGACAAGCTGCCGGAGGGCGGCATCCGCATGCCGTCCGGCTTCTACAACATTTCATGGCAGCCGAGCTTGACCTTCCGCAACAACGTGGTGCGCAACAACCGCGGCCGCAGCATCCTGCTGGCCACCTCCGGCAAAGTGCTGGTGGAGAAAAACCGCTTCGAGCATCCCTCGATGTTCGGCATCCAGATGGAAGGCGACAACGACTTCTGGTGGGAATCCGGCCCCAACCGGGACGTGACGATCCGCGACAACCACTTCCTCAACACCACCGGCCCGGTGCTCAATGTCGCCCTGGGTATCGACCCCAAACGCTATCCCGATGCGCTCTATCACGGCGGCATCGTGTTTGAGAACAACCTCATCGAGACCTTCCACGGCGCGATCATGAACGGCTACGCCATCGATGGCCTGATCGTGCGCAACAACACGATCCGCATGACGGATTTTACGCACGCCTACCGGCCGGAAACCGCGTCGTTCAACTTCGCCTCCGGGCGCAACATCGTAATGGAAGGCAACCGTTTCACCGGTAACGCGGAGATCCCTGAACTCGATGTGAAAGCGGGCACGCCCTCTGCCAAGCCGCTGATGAAAGACAACCAGGGAATCGTTCTCAAACCATGAAATCCACGCTTTTTCTCCTGCTCGCCGCAGCCCTCGCCCCGCTCGCCGCGGGCGAGGTGGCGGAGATCCACCCGCTCGGCACCGCCCAACTCGCCCACAAGACCGGGCGTGTCGCCGTCGTGCAGTTCACCGGCCCGTGGAATTGGCAGGTGCCCACCTGGGCCAACACCCG
>JBIPMR010000393.1:0-4398 GCA_044369025.1 Luteolibacter sp. | reverse complement strand
TGAGGACCTCCGCCTGGGCGCGGCGGCCCTCGCCGTCGAAGACGGTGATGGTGGCGCCGGGCTTGATGCGGAGGACCTGGGAGAGATGGCGGGCTTCGTCGCCGGTTAGGGAGGCGGTCTGCCAGTCAGCCGGAGGGAGGTGGAAGCGGGCCATGGAAAAGACTCAAGACACAAGACGGTAAGACGCAAGAGAAGAGTGAAGAAGAGAACAGCAGCGGAGATCTGAATCTTCTCTTGAGTCTTGGGTCTTCACGTCTTGAGTCTTTGTTATAAATCAAAGAAGCGCTTGGCTTTTTGGAAGAAGCCTTCCTGCATCGGGGAATTGTGATCGCCGATGGATTCGGAGAAGGCGCGGAGTTTTTCCTGCTGATCGCTGTTGAGCTTGGTGGGGACTTCGACCTGGACGCGGACGTTGAGGTCGCCGCGGCGGCCGTTGGAGAGCGAGGGCATGCCCTTTTCGCGGAGGCGGAAGACGGTGCCGCCCTGGGTGCCGACCGGGATTTTGATCGAGGACTGGCCATCGAGCGAGGGGACTTTGAGCTCGCCGCCGAGGGCTGCGACGGTGAAGGGCAGCGGGACTTCGCAGAACAGGTCCGAGTCGTCGCGCTCGAAGACGTCATGATCGCGGACGTGGAGGAAGACGTAGAGATCGCCTGCGGCACCGCCACGGACGCCCGCATCGCCGTTGCCGGAGGAGCGGAGGCGGGTGCCGGTATCGACGCCGGCGGGAATGCGCAATTTGATGCGGCTGTCGCGTTGGACGCGGCCGTCGCCTTTGCACGCGGAGCAGGGGTCGGAAATGATTTCTCCGGCGCCGCGGCATTCCGGGCAGGTGGATTGCTGGATGAAAATGCCGGCCTGGCGGGCGACGACGCCGCGGCCGCCGCAGGTCGGGCAGGCTCTGACGCCGCCGGATCCTTTGCTGCCTTTTGCGCCGCAAGGTTCGCAGGGAACGAAGCGTTCGATTTCGAGTTCTTTCTCGACGCCGCGGGCGGCTTCCTCGAGCGAGATTTCCAGATCGTAGCGGAGATCGCTGCCCTTTTGTTTGCCGGAGCCCCTGCGCGAACCGCCACCGCCGCCGAAGAATTCTTCGAAGCCGCCACCGAAGGCACCGCCGAAGACTTGGGAGAAAAGATCCATCGGATCATGGAAGCCGCCGCCGGCCGGGCGTCCGCCACCGCCGCCATTGAAGGCGGCGTGGCCGTAGCGATCGTAGGCCGCGCGTTTGTCGGGATCGCTGAGGGCTTCGTAGGCCTCGCCGAGTTCCTTGAATTTGTCCTCGGCGGTGTGATCGCCGGGGTTTTTATCCGGGTGGAATTTGACGGCGAGTTTGCGGTAGGATTTTTTGATTTCGTCCGCAGGGGCGTCGCGGGAGACGCCGAGAATTTCGTAATAGTCGCGTTTATCAGCCATCTGAATTTATTCTGCCGGAGTTGGGGCTTTCGAAACGACGACGCTGGCCGGGCGCAGCAGGCGGTCGCGCAGGCGGAAGCCGCGGCGGTGGACGCGCAGGATGCGGCCTTCCTCGCCATCGGCGGAGTCTTCCTGGGAAACGGCGTCGTGGAGATTGGGATCGAAAGTCCCGTCGGTTTTGATTTCCTCGACGCCTTGGGAGGTGAGGAATTCGTTGAGCTGGCGGCGGACCATGTCCATGCCGATGTAGATCATCGATTGGGTGTCCTGGGAGGCGGCTTGCATGCCCATTTCGAAATTGTCGATTACCGGGAGCAGGTCTTCGAGCAGGCGTTGGTTGGCGTAGCGGATGGAATCCTCGCGCTCGCGGGCGCTGCGTTTGCGGAGGTTGTCCATCTCGGCGGCGGTGCGCAGGGAGATTTCCTTCCATTTCGCCGCTTCGGCTTCGAGTTGTTCCCAAGGGTCGAGTTCCGCCACGGGATCCTGGGTGGTGGCTTCGACTTCAGCGGATTCGACCGAGGGATCAGTCGGTGGGAGGGGGTCGGTGTCGGCGTGCATGGCGGAAAGGTGTAATCGCAGATCGGCAAGCGTCAACCTCTGGGAATGCGAACTTGGCGCGGCGGGCGAGATCCGGGATTGCAAAGCGCCCGCGCTTGTCAAACGCTGGGAGCACAACGCTGATCAACATGAGTTCCGAAAAAGTATTTATCGCAGTGGATTTGGGTGCGGGAAGTGGCCGGGTGATGGCCGCGAAGACGGATTTCTCGAAGCTGGAGCTCGAGGAGTTGCACCGGTTTGACAATCCGGGGACGGATCTGCCGGGCGGGTCGTTCTGGAACGCGATCGGGCTGTATCGGGAGATTTTGGAAGGTCTGCGGCGGGCGGTCGAGCGGCACGGGGACAAGATCGTCTCCATCGGGATCGACACCTGGGGTTGCGATTTCGGCTTGGTCGATGGCAATGGCGAGCTGCTGGGAATGCCGCACCAATACCGCGACCCGCGCTTCGAGGGGATGGCGGAGGCGATGCACGGGATTTTGCCGGAGGCGGAAATTTACGCGCAGACGGGCGTCAAGACGAATTTCTACAACAGCTCGCTGCATCTGCTGGCAGAGGCGCGGAAAAAAAGTCCGGCGCTGCTGAATGCCGAGCGTCTGCTTTTCATCCCGGACCTGCTCGCTTACTGGCTCACGGGTCGGCAGGCGGTGGAGCGGACGGTGGCGTCCACCTCGCAATTGCTGGATCCGCGCACCGGCGACTGGGCGTTCGGCGTGATCGAGGCGCTCGGGCTGCCGAAACAACTTTTCGGCGAAGTGGTTGTGCCGGGCACCGTGTTGGGTCCGATCCGCGCGGAAGTGGCGGATTTCATCGGCCGGGCGGGCATCCCGGTGGTGGCGACGGCTTGCCATGACACGGCCTCCGCGGTGGCGGGCATTCCGATGAATGGCAGCGGAAATCTTTGGTTGTCGTCGGGCACCTGGTCGATCATGGGGATCGAAACCAGCGAGCCGGTGACCACGCCGGAAGCGCTGGCGCATGGATTTTGCAACGAGCTGGGAGTGGATGGCAGCGTGCGCTTTTTGAAAAACATCGCCGGCTTGTGGTTGATCCAGGAATGCAAGCGGCAGTGGGAGCTGGACGGCGAAAAGCTCAGCTACGCGGAAATGGCGGCGCTGGCCGGCGAGGCGGACGCGTTTTCCGCGTTCATCGATCCGGATGACGCCAGCTTTGCCAGCCCCGGCGGGATGCCGGACAAGATCCGGGCGTTCTGCGAGAAATCCGGCCAGCCGGTACCCGCGAGCAAGGGCCAGGTGTTGCGGGTGGCGAGCGAATCGCTCGCGCTGAAATACCGGGTGGTTTATGACCGGATCCGCCAATTGACCGGGCTGGATTTCGCGAGCCTGCACGCCGGCGGTGGCGGCATTCAAAACGAACTTCTCAGCCAGGCGACCGCCAACGCGCTCGGCATCGACGTGATCGCCGGGCCGATCGAGGCGACGTCCTGCGGCAATGTGATCACCCAGATGATCGCTACCGGCCACGTCGCGGATTTTCCCGCCGGGCGGGAATTGATCCGGCAGTCGTTTGCCTTCCGCACCTTTTCCCCGGACGATCAGGAGGCGTGGGCCGCCGCCTATCAGAGGTTCAATTCGCTGCTGGGATTGTCCTGACGGTTCCATCCTGCATCGGGGAAGGCCGGCTTGCCGAGAGCGGGGAACCGGGGTTTAATGATGGCGATGATGCATTCCCGATTACTGCTGGTTGGGCTCCTGGCGCTGCAGGGTTCCTGTGCGAACATTTCGCTGAATGCGAAGAGCACGGCCGAGCGGCGCGAGCAGGCCAATGGCAGGCTCGAAGGCGGCGGGCAATTGGCGGCGACGGCGTTCCGGGCCACCGCGGTGGCGGGCTTGCGCCAACCGGTCACCACGATCAAACTCGGCCTGGTCAACCTCTGGCACCGGCCGCGGGAGGTCGTGAGCGCCAACATCCCGGTGGATCTGAATTTACAAAGGCTGCCGGCAGAGGCACCCGGGACGCCGGAATTCGAGAAACTGCTGGACCGCAAGGGGTTTCCGCGAGCGGAGTCGGGAACGGTCAAGTGGTTGGTGGACGGGCCCGGGTTTTTCTCGGAGTTGGACCGCCAGATTGCCTCGGCGCGGAGATCGATCGACGTGCAGGTTTTCATTTTCGACAACGACGACATCGCCGTGCGCTACGCGGATCTTTTGAAACGCCGCTCGTTTGAGCTGCCGGTGCGGGTGTTGTTCGATGATCTCGGCAGCACCTTCGCCCACACGGCGGCCCCCGAAACTCGCGGTCCGCGGGGGTTCGTGCCGCCGGCGGAGATGCACGGCTACTTGGAGGCGGATTCGAAAATTGATGCGCGGCGGACGCTCAATCCGTGGCTGGTCTGCGATCACACCAAGCTGTTGGTTTTCGATCGGCAAACCGCGATCCTCGGCGGAATGAACATCGGCCGCGAAT
>JBIPMR010000392.1:0-4408 GCA_044369025.1 Luteolibacter sp. | reverse complement strand
TGCGCGAGGCATCCCGCAAGCAGGCGGCGGAATCGCTCGAAGCCGTCCGTGCCGCCTCGAAGATGGCCGGATCCGAGCTGGTCCGGGTGCGCTCGGTGACGCGGGATGGCACGCTTTCCATCTCCGACCGCGAACGTGCCGAAATGGAGGCGGCGGTCAAAGCCGCGGAAGTCCGCGCCGCTGAATTCGCCCTGCAGGTCAGCGATTACGAGCTCGCCCAAGCCCGCGCCGCGCTCGAACGCCCGGACCCGAGCCGCGAAGGAAACCTCGTCGAAGTGAAATCCCCGGTCTCCGGCCGCGTGCTCAAGGTGATGCGGGAAAGTGAAATGGTGGTCGCGCCCGGCATGGAGATTTTGGAAATTGGCGATCCGGCGGACCTTGAAATCGAGGCGGAGATCCTTTCGCGCGACGCGGTTTCCATCCAGCCCGGCGATTCCGTGGAAGTCGAGCAGTGGGGTGGTGAGGCGGCTCTGCAAGGCCGCGTCCGCCGCGTGGAGCCAGCCGCGTTCACCAAGATTTCCGCCCTCGGGGTGGAGGAGCAGCGGGTGATCGTGCTCAGCGATCTGGTGAACCCGCCGGAAGCCGCCAAATCCTTGGGTGATCGTTATCGGGTCGAAGTCCGGGTGGCCGTCTGGCACTCGGACGGGGCGCTGATCATTCCCGCCGGGGCGTTGTTCCGTGAGGGGAACGCCTGGAAAACCTATGTTTTCCGCGGCAACAGAGCCGCGCTCACCGCCGTCGAAGCCGGCCGCAGCGACGGGAGATTTACGGAAATTTTATCCGGCCTCGACGTCGGTGACGAAGTTCTGCTGCACCCGCCGGATACGGTGACCGACGGCACGGCGGTCACAAAACGAGAGTAATCGGTCGGCGCATAAGGAGCCACGACACTCTTGTCGTGGGTGCGAATGGAGCGCCATTGGGGAAGAGCTTCGCGCTTTTCAATGGCTGCCCATTCGCCTGCACCACAGAAGTGTGGTGCCTCCTTAGACCGGCGCGGCGGCGGAAGCACGCTCCCGGTCCGTTGCATTTAAAAACGTGCCGAGCCATTCTCGGGCCGCATCAGAATGCCCAAAATTAGATTTCGATGGCTTTTTTTCCTTGCGACACCTCCGCAGCCTGCTTGGTTCGGAGCGAATTTCCTGCCTTTCCTATCAAATAATGTGTGCTGCGGCACGCAATCCGCTGAAATCCGCGGATCCAATCCCAATTTTTTACGATGTTTTCTAGAGACGATTCCACTTCCAGCCATCTTTCAGAATTTTCGCCCATCGACCGCCGTGGCGTTCTGGGTGCTCTCGGTCTGACCGGCCTCGGGTTGCTGGCCTCCTCGACTTCCGCCGAAGCGTTCCTCAGCAAAGGCGCCGGAACCCCCAAGGTCAACGTGCCGACGAGCACCTTCAACGCCCAAGCCGCGCAGGCGGCGGCGAGGATCGATTTGACCGGCTTGCCCTCGGAATGGGCGCACAGCCAGGGGAAGCTGCTGCCGGAATACACTTATTACCTGACCAAATTGAAACTGCGGCGGGTCTCCCCGAAGCAGGTCATCGAGGCCCACGCCAAATCCAAAGGTTCCGTCTGGAACTCGCTGCCGCCCAAAGCGTGGTGGCCGAGAATGGGCTACACGCTGCGGGTGGCCGACCGGATCGCCCTCGAGATGAACGTGGATGATGTGGAGGTGATTTCCGCTTATCGCGCGCCCGCCTACAACGCGAGCTGCCGCGGCGCGAAGGCCGGCTCCTGGCATCAGGCGAACGTCGCCGTGGATGTGAAATTTCCGGTGCAAGCTTCCAAGGTCACCGCCACGGCCCGCCATCTTCGCGAGCTCGGGCTTTTCCGCGGCGGCGTCGGTGGTTACTGGAATTTCACCCACATCGACACCCGCGGCCAGAACATCAATTGGTGAACGGCCGCAGGGCCCGGGTTTTTGATTCCGTTTGCGGCTTGATTCCAAGTGGCGTATCAGGCGGACACTGATCCCATGCCGAGCACTGAACCGAAACCGATGATCGCCCGCTACCGTCTCCGGACGCGCGGATTTCTCAATGCGATCTCAAACCGGCGCGAGTTTGAAGGGGCGCTGATCGAGGTCGATGGCGGCTACGGCTGCATTCATCCCTGGCCGGAACTCGGCGATCCGTCACTGGAAAAGTGCCTGGCGGACCTGGCGGGCGCGCGGCGTTGGCCGATCGTGCGGCGGGCGCTGCGCTGTGTGGAATTCGATCGGGCGGCGCGGGTTTTCAACGAGTCGTTGTTCGAGGAAATGGAAGTGCCTGCCAGCCATGCGACACTCGCCCAGGGCGATGTGGCGGAAATCGCCCGCGCGGTGGAGGCGGGCTTCACCGTCGTCAAACTGAAATTCGGCCGGGATTTGGCGGCGGAGGCGAAGTTTCTCGAAGACATGGCGGCGGAATTTCCGGCGTTGAAATGGCGCTTGGATTTCAACGAAGTGCCGGAGCCCGAGCAGGCGGCGGAATTTCTGCTAGGGCTCGCCGAGAAGGCCCGCGCGGCGCTCGATTTTGTCGAAGATCCCTGTCCGTATTCGGACGCGGCCTGGAGCGCCTTGCGGAAACAGACGCGGGTGAACCTCGCGGTGGATCGCGAAGCCGCGCCACTCAGCGGAGCCGCGCAGGTGATGGTCATCAAGCCGGCGGTGGACGAGCCGTTTTTGTTAGCCGAGGCGGCGGTGCGGCACGGGCAGCAGGTGGTTCTAACCAGCTACATGGATCATCCCCTCGGGCAGGCGTTCGCCGCATGGGAGGCCGCGCGGCTCGGGCTTCAGTTTCCCGGACTCGTCGGCATCGGTGGTTTGCAGACCCACCATCTTTTCGAGCCGGATGCCTTCAGCGAGGCGCTCGGCCCGTGGTCGCCCGATTTCAAGGTTCCCGCCGGCACCGGACTGGGATTTGATGACGCGCTCGACGCCTTGCCATGGACGCGACTCTACTGACGACCGCTGCTTTCTGGAACGACCCGGCACCGCTGGCGCCCGCGGGATTTCCCGGCGGACTCCCTGCGGACGACCGTCTATCAGGCTGCGTGCTGTTTGAAACCTCCGGCAGCTCCGGGCAGCCGAAATGGGTGGTGATTTCCAAAGCCGCGCTGTTGGTTTCGGCGGCGGCGGTGAACCGCCATTTGCGGGTGAGCGCGCGGTCCTGTTGGGGGCTCGCCTTGCCACTGCATCACGTCGGCGGCTTCGGCGTGGCGGCGCGGGCGTTCGAGGCGGGTTGCCGCCTGGAGGTTTTTGGAAAACGCTGGGAGGTTCAGGCGTTCTGCGACTGGCTCGGGCATTCCGGAGCGACGCATACCTCGCTGGTGCCGACGCAGGTGCATGATCTTGTTAGTTCCGGGCTGCCAGCGCCCGCCGGCCTGCTCGCCATCGTCGTCGGCGGCGGCCGTCTGGACCTGGCAACGGGCCGCGCGGCGCGGGCTCTCGGCTGGCCGGTGCTCGCAAGTTATGGCATGACGGAAGCCTCCTCGCAGATCGCCACCCAGGGCATCGAAGCGCTTGCGGATCTCTATCAACCATCGCCGATCCCCTTGCTGCCGATCTGGCAGGCGGAGGTTCTGCCAGACGCGCTGCTGCGTATTGCGGGTCCGGCGTTGTTTGCCGGATACATCATGATGGATGCGGGTGACCGGCGGTTTTCACCGAGGGTGGGGGATTGGCATTCAACTTCTGACAGAGTTCTGTTGGATATCGATGGCATCACCCCGTTAGGCCGCGCCGATGTGCTTGTCAAAGTGCTCGGCGAGCTCGTCGATCCGGAGGCCATCGAGCGGGAATTGCTCGCCTGGTCGCAGGGTGGCTTGGCGGCCGGAACCTTCGCGGTGATCGCCGTGCCAGACGAGCGGGCCGGGCATGTCCTGGTCCCGGTGTTCGAGTCAGCCGTGGATCGGTCCCGGGTGGACGCCGCCCTTGCCAGCTACGAGGCACAGGGCCCGGGTTTCCGGCGCCTGCGCCCGCCGGCCTTCGTCGATCACATCCCGCGCAGCGCCTTGGGCAAGCTGCTCAGGGCTGAGTTATCAAAGGTTTATGGCGACTCCGATTTTTCCTGAGCCGCAGCGGATTTGGGGGTTGTCATCCCCGGATATTTCGGGATAGTACGGACATCTTGATTAGAAGGAACGAGTTTCGATGCCACGACTTGGCACTGCGGATGCTGGCGACGGGCTGGTGTTTTGCACCTGATCACCCGTCAACATACCCACCCCCCCCCACCGATCCCGATGATCCATCGCAGCGAGGAAGCGCAATCCGCATTGTTTGAGGAAACCCCACAGGACGGCGGCACTCCGCGGCGCAAACGAGCTGGCGGCGGCGCCCCGAAGCCCGCGGATTTCGGGCTGACCGCTCCCTCGCAGTTGGTGAAAAACTACGTGCTCGACACCAATGTCCTGCTGCACG
>JBIPMR010000391.1:0-4412 GCA_044369025.1 Luteolibacter sp. | reverse complement strand
CCCTATCCGCCACGCCGATCCCGCGCACGCTCTACATGGCGCTGATGGGCGCGCGCGACATGTCCACCATCGACACCCCGCCGCCGAACCGGGTGCCGGTTTCCACCACCGTCTGCGCCTACGACGAGCGCGTGATCCGCGATGCCATCCGCCGCGAGATGAAACGCGGCGGCCAGGTGTTTTTCCTGCACAACCGGGTGAAGACCATCGACATGATGGCCGCCAAGATCCGCGAGCTGGTGCCCGAGGCCCGCGTCCTCATCGGCCACGGCCAAATGGACAAGGACGACCTCGAAGTGGTCATGCACACCTTCGTCAAGGGCGAGGCGGACGTGTTGTTAGCCACCACCATCATCGAGACCGGCATCGACATCCCCAACGCCAACACCATCCTCATCGACCGCGCCGACCGCTTCGGCCTCGCCGATCTCTATCAGCTCCGCGGCCGCGTCGGCCGCGCCGGCGAGAAGGCCTACGCCATCCTGCTGCTGCCGCGCGACATGATGACCGTCGGCGACGCCCGCAAGCGGATCAACGCCATCAAGGAATACACCGCGCTCGGCTCCGGCTTCAAGATCGCCATGCGCGATTTGGAAATCCGCGGCGCGGGGAATTTGTTAGGCACCAAACAATCCGGCCACATTTCACAGATCGGCTTCGAGCTGTATTGCCAGCTGCTGCGCCAATCGGTGGACCGGCTCAAGGGCCGCAAGGACGCGCCGCGCGGCGACACCGCGTTCAAGGCGGATTTCATCGCCTTCAGCGAGACCACCTACGCCCGCGAGGACCCGAAAACCGTGCTGCCGGCATTCCTGCCGAGCGCCTGGCTGGAGGAAACCAAACTCCGCATCACCGCCTACCGCGAACTCTCCGAAGCCGGCACGCTCAAGGCGATCGACGCCCTCGAAAAATCCTGGCGCGACCGCTTCGGCCGCATCCCCGAGGCTGCCGCGAGGTTGCTCGAAATCACCCGGATCAAGGCGCTGGCGGCCGCCGAGGGCATCGCCTCGGTCGAAATCCAAGGCCAGCGGCTGATGCTGCACCGCAATGGCGACTACATCCTTCTGGAAGGCCGCCGGTTTCCCCGCTTGCAATCCGCCAGTCCCCAAGGGAAACTCGCCGAAGCGGCCACCCTCTTGCAGAACTTCTGAACGACTTACCATGACTCCCATGAAATCGCGTCTCGCGCTTGCCACTTTCCTGGCAGGCACCACTCTCGCCGCCACCGGGATTTATGCTCAGCAAGCGCCACCACGGCCGCCTCAAGCGCCCCAGCCCGCGCGGCCGTCCGGCCCCGTCGAAGTCAATGGCATCGCCGCCAAGGTCAATGGCCGGGTGATCACCAAGAACGAGGTGTCCTTCATGCTGGCACCGCGCTACGCCCAGCTCGCAACCCAATACCCGCGCCGCGGCCCGCAGTTTGAAGCGGATTTCAAAGAAGCCCGGACCTCCATCATTCAGGAACTCATCGACCGGGAAATCATCATGGACGAGTTCAAACAACTCGGCGCGTCGATCAAACCGAACCTCATCGATGAGGAGATCAAGCGCCAGATGCGCGAACTCTACAATGGCGACGAACCCAAATTCCGCGAAGAACTCAAACGCAGCCGCCTGACCATGCCGGGCTATCGCGAAATGACCCGCGAGAAGATGATCGTCCAGGCGATGCGCTCGCAACAATTCGCCGACGCCCCGCCGCCGTTGCCCGGCGAGGTGCAAAAGGAATACAACGAGGTCAAATCCACCCTCCGCGATGTCTCGGAGGACGTGATTTCCTTCCAGAAGATTTTCATCCCCGCCTCCGACCCGACGAACCCGCTTGCCACTCCCGAGTCCCAGTTGTCGCTCGCCGAGGACCTCGCCAAACAACTCGGCGATGGCAAGGATTTCGCCGAACTCGCGAAAACCCACTCCAAAGACGCGTTCGCCGAACAGGGCGGCGCGCAGGAAAATGTCCCGCGCATCGACTTGTCCGCGGAATTCGCCGCGATCATTTTCGACGCGCCGGTCGGGAAAATCGTCGGCCCCTTGCTCGACCCCCAGGGTTTCACCATCGTCAAGATCACCCAAATCCAGCCCGGCCCGCCGCCGCCGCTGGATGATAAACTCCGTAAATTGATCGAAGAACGCGTCCAGCGGAAGAAAACCTCCGCCCAATACGAGCGCTGGATCGAGAGCAAGCGCAAGCGCGCGATGATCGACATCCGGTCGTGATCATGCCGTCCACCCGGAATTTGTTCACCCGCGCATGTGAATCCGGCTTGCCCTTGGTCCACCGGCGAGGCATGGAGGAGGGGTGACGCGCAACCTATCAGCCAACCCGGCCTGGCAGGAGGAGGATCTGGGACGACCGCTCCCGGATTCGCCCCACGCCTGCTCGGTATGTCTGCCGACTTGGGAATCCATCATCGGCTACGAAGAAGGCCGCGAGAAAATTTTGAAGCGGCTGGAAACCGGCTACCCCCGGTTTTTCAAACACCGGGTGGTGGAGCGTTTGTTCGCCAGCGCCAAATCCGAGGTGGCGGGCGAGCACGAGGAGGTCATCGTGCTGCCCACCCGCGCCTCCGTGCAGCGCGCCCATCGCTGGGTCGAGCGCCACGCCGAGACCGCCGTTAGAATCACCAGTTTCCACGGCCTGCAGGTGCTGGTGGTGCCCGCCAAGGCCAAGGAAACCGCCGATGCCTACTGGCGTTTCTCCGGCGAGGTGGTGAGCAGCCGCCAGGCTCAGGATTTTCTCGACGGTGAAATGCGCGAGGGTTCGAAGTCGCATCTGATTGCCAGATCGCTTTCCAAGTTCACCGGAGCCACCCCGGAAGACACCTTCATTTTCGCCAGCGGCATGGCCGCGGTCACTTCGGTGCTGCGGGCGCTGCCGGGGCTGCATGACGGGAAAAAGACACTGCAGTTGGAATTTCCCTACGTCGATTGTTTGAAAGTCCAGGAGCTCTTCGGGCATGGCGTGGTCTATCTGAACGAAGCCACCGGCGAGTCCTTCGATGAAGCGCTGATGCGCATCCGCCAGGGCGAATTCGCCGGGGTTTTCGCCGAGCTCCCGAGCAACCCGCTGCTGCGCACCGTCGATCTCACACGCGTGGCGAAAGCCTGCGCCGAAAGCGGCACGCCCTTGGTCGTCGACGATTCGGTCGCCGGCCCGATCAATGTCGATTCGCTGCGTTTCGCCGACGTGGTCACCAGCAGCCTGACCAAATGGGTCTCCGGCGGAGGCGACGTGATGGCCGGCATGGCCACCGTGCGCGCGGACTCGCCGGTCGCCAATGCCCTGCGCGCCTCGCTCACCGCGGACTCCACCGAAAGCGCCCCACTCTACATCGGCGATGCCGAAGTGCTGCTCTCCAATCTCAAGGGCTACGCCAAGCGCACCCGGATCACCAACGACAACGGCCTGGCACTCGCCCAATGGCTCGCCAGTCATCCCGCCGTCGCCCAAGTCTGGTACCCCTCGCTGGTGAACCCGGAAAACTATCTCGCGGTGATGCGCAAAGGCGGCGGCTGCGGCGGCTTGCTTTCATTCGTCCTGAAGTCACCCAGGAAAACCCCGAAAGTCTATGACGCCCTGCGCCTGAGCAAAGGGCCGAGCTTCGGCACCAGTTTCACCCTGGTCGTCCCCTACACCCTGATCGCCCACTACACCGAACTCGAGTGGGCCGAGGGCTGCGGTGTTCCCGCAAACCTGCTGCGGGTCTCCTGCGGGCAGGAACCGCTGGAAACCCTCATCGCCGCTTTCGAAGAAGCGCTCGCCCACGCCTAACCGGCCAGCCAGCCCGGCGCAAGCCATTCTAACCGGGGCGGACGGCGCCCGGAGATCTATCGGATCTCCGGCAATTTCGTCTCCGGAAATACCTTGCGTCTTGAAATCTTCCTGAGGTTTTCACTTTCGCCAACTTCCAATCTCCCGAAGTGACTTCAGCTGAGGCACTCTCCGGAGAGGCGGCCAGATCCCGGTCGCCGGCCGGGCCGGGGTGCGGGCGGCGGAAGCCACCGGCAGCGACGGGATCGTCACCAACACCAACTCCGCCCCGATCAGCCCCACTCTCAATCTGGCAGGATCAAACGCGGAGAATGAAGCCGAGGACCTCGATGGCATGCCCGGTCAATCGGAGGTCCTCCACTTCGGCAACCTGGCCAATCCAGCAGAAATGTGGCTGCGGTTTTCAACCGCCATGCCACGATGGTGGGGATTTTTCCATGATTCGTCCGGGAGTTGTTTCGCGTCTGCCGACAGACATTCTGCAAACCCCAGGCCATCAAAGCGCTTCGCCATCTTGCCAGCCTTCGCGGACCGGTTCCCTGACGAAGGCGTTCAACTCCGGGTGGTTGGTGATGCGGGCCTCCTTGGCGTCCCACTCGATGCGGGTGTTGAAACGCTGGGCGATCACCCCCAACTGAAT
>JBIPMR010000026.1:0-13517 GCA_044369025.1 Luteolibacter sp. | reverse complement strand
AATGGCGGGGTGGGCGGTTGCTCAGGCGGCTCAGGCGCGCATTTTGGAATAGGCGCGGAGGTAACCGACGCACTGGGCGATCTCGGGGAGATTGGCCTTCCAGTTGTGCTCGTATTCGACGGTGACATTGCCGGCGAAGCCGTGTTTGCGGACTTCATCGAGGATCGCGATGTTGTCGATGACGCCGGTGCCGAACGGGCGGTCGTGCGACCATTCAGTGATCGAAGCGCGGTCTTTCATATGGAAAGACAGGACGCGCGGGGCGATTTTTTTGATGACGGCGACGGGGTCGAGGCCGGAGCTGGCCCAGTGGCCGATGTCGGCGCAGAAGCCGAGATTCGCGTGGCGGCCTTCGAGGGCTTGGGAGATGGTGTCCGGATTCCAGAGGGCGGTGGGCTTCGGGTGGTTGTGGAAACAGACCTTGATGTCGTATTCCTTGGCGAGCTTTTCGAGGGTGTCGATGGAGCCGATCGCCTCGGTGGTGAGACCGTAGAGGTTGAGTTTTTTGGCGGTTTCGAAAAATTTCCGGGCCTCGGCCTCTTCTTTCGGGATGGCGACGACGCCGAAATTGACGGCGACGAGGTTGTTCTTTTTCAAATGCTCGAGGATGGCCTGGATCTTGTCATCGGGCAGGCTCTCGCTGAAGACGACGTCGCCATGCTCGCCGCCGAGTTTCTGACCCTTATAAACTTCGACGCCGCCCATTCCGGCGGCGGCGGCCATTTCGATCGCTTGAAAAAGGCTGAATTCCTTGAGCGACCAGCATTGCAGCGCAATGGCGAAGCCGGCCTCGGTGAGAGTGGGTGCGGCGATCGGCGCGCCATTCGAGCGCAGGGCGAGCAGAGCGGAGGCGGCGGGGATCATGGTGAGAAGGGAGCGGCGTTTCATGACGGATGATGGAGAGGTTCTATGGGGGCGGGGTCAATTTCTATCATCGATCCGGGCAGCGATTCGGGCAGCGATTTTGTGGATTCAGAAGCTGAAAATGGGAGGTCAGTGGATCAGCCCTCGATTTTCCAGTCATGCGCGACGCCTTTGCTGAACGCATGGAAGAGTTGTCCGCTGGATTCGAGATGGCGGACGTGAAGCCGGTTTTCCCGAATCGAGAGATGGGTGAAGCCATGGGTGGCCTTGATCACAGCCCCTTTGCGGGCTTCGTAGCCGGCGCGGATCCCGGCACCGCCGCCGCCGGAAATGACAAAGGAGGTTCTCAACCCTTCGAGTTCGAGGTGTTGGAGATCGTGGTCGTGGCCGCAGAGGTAGAGGTGGACGCCGTGTTTTTCTAAAACTGGCGCGAGTTTTTTGATCAATTGCGGCCGGTCTCCATGCGCACCGTCCGAGTAGATCGGGTGATGGCCTACGACGATGGTGAAAGCCGCGCGCGGCGAGGCGAGCTGGGATTCGAGCCAGAGTTGCTGAGCGGCCATTTCATCGGGGGCCATCCAAGTGGGCTTTTTATCGGGCTTGGGTTTTGAACTGGGAGCCCATTGGGTATCGATCATCAGAAGAGTGATCTGGGGAAGATCCACGCGGTAGTATTTGCCGGGCATCGTCCAACGAGTCTTGCGGTTGAGCGACGCTGCGTATCCGAGTTGGACTTTTTCGTTACCGGGGGTGTCGGTGTAATCGTGGTTTCCCAAAACGGCCCAGCATGGAACGGGAAAATTTTTGGCCGGATACATCTCGGAAAACCCGGATTTCCAGCGCGATGACTGGAGTCCTCCGGGCATGGGGCCGTAGAAATTGTCACCAAGGAGCAACAGCCCGCGGAGGTCGGTTGTGAGGCCTTTTGCGTAATCGGCCATGGCGAGGGCGACGCGTTTCTGCTGGGCGTTGCCGGAGCCGAAGTCGCCAAGGGCAAGCAGATCCTGCGAAGATGCGCGGCGAGGCGGCGAGGCGGCAATCGCGGAAGGGGCCCGCAGGTTGAGTTCCATCGCCACGCTGGAGCAAAACAACGTTTTGATCAGGCGACGGCGGGTCATGGGTAAACCACTGGGCATGGCGCCTGCCAACGCTCGGGATCGGTCGGATATTTCAACGTCGATGGATTTCATGCGTGGATTCGGGCCAGCCAGAGGGCGGCGTGGATTTTGAAATCGACGAGCATTCCCTCGGCCTCGCGGGCGGCGAGCCAGCCGCGGAGTTCCGGGATCGGCACGTGGTGGACGAGGATGTCCTCGCCAGCCACACCGCCGCCGGCGTGCTCGCGGACGAGATCGGTGGCCTGGAAAAGGTGGACAAACTCCGAGCTCATGCCCGCCGAGGTGGGCGAGGCGATCAGCGGGGTGACGGTGCCGGCGCGGTAACCGGTCTCTTCGAGCAACTCGCGGGCGGCGGTGGCGGCGAGCGATTCGCCGAGGTGTTCGGGTTCGTCGCCGACGATGCCGGCGGGCACTTCGATCACGCGGCGCTGCATCGGAATGCGGAACTGCTCGACGAGGATGATCTCGTTTTCCGGGGTGATGGCGAGGATGCCGACGCAGTTTTCCGATTGCGGGCGGCGGACAAAGTCCCAGCGGCCAATGCGATAGAGGGCGAGCCAGCGGGTTTCGAAAAGTTTCTCAGGAGTGGGCATGCGCGGAATTTCGGGGCAAGAAACAATGGCGGGCGGGCGTAAACCGGACTACTGCTCCCGCCCGCTGATGTCCCGCTACGATTTCCAAATTCCCGTCACCTTCAAGCACCGTATTGTTTTCACCCGCGATGCCTTTTCACCGGGAAACTCCGAGCTGGCGGAGATCTTGATCGAGGGCGGGGGGCGCCGGGCGGTCGTTTTCCTCGAGGAAATGGTCGCCGCCGCGTGGCCGGATTTGGTCGATCAAATCCAGACTTACTTCTCGACGCTGGACCTCGAGTTCCGCGGCACCTCGATTTTCACCGGCGGCGAAGTTTCCAAAGCGGACGATCACCTGGTGCGTGAAATCTGGGCGGCGATCGATGCGGTGCATCTGGACCGGCATTCCTACGCCATCGTGATCGGCGGCGGGGCGTTTCTTGATGCGGTCGGCTATGCGGCGGCCACCGCCCACCGCGGCGTGCGCTTGATTCGATTTCCGACGACTACCCTTGCCCAAGACGACAGCGGTGTCGGCGTGAAATGTGCGATCAACGCCTTCGGCAAAAAGAACTGGGTCGGCGCCTTCGCGGTG
The DNA here is from genome assembly GCA_044369025.1 of Luteolibacter sp. Lineage (GTDB taxonomy): Bacteria > Verrucomicrobiota > Verrucomicrobiia > Verrucomicrobiales > Akkermansiaceae > Luteolibacter. The sequence goes on along the minus strand of JBIPMR010000026.1, from coordinate 10,368 downwards.
CCCTTCGCGGTGATCAACGACCTCAATTTCCTCCACACCCAGGACGAAAAGACCCGCCGCGCGGGCTTGGTGGAGGCGCTCAAGGTGGCGCTGGTGAAGGACCGGGCGTTTTTCGCTTGGATCGAGGAAAATCTATCCGCGCTGGCGGCCTTGGAACCGGACGTGCTCGAAGCCTGCGTGGAAAAATCCGCCCTGCTGCACGCCCGCCACATTTCCAGCGGCGGCGACCCGTTCGAGACCGGCTCCAGCCGGCCGCTCGATTTCGGCCACTGGGCGGCGCACAAACTGGAGGCGCTGACGTCCTATCAGCTTTTTCACGCCCCGGCGGTGGCCGTCGGGCTGGCCTTGGACACGCTGTATTCCGCGAGGTCCGGGTTGTTGAAATTTTCCAGCGCCGAGCAGATCCTGCGGGTTCTCGACGGGCTCCACCTCAGCATCTATCACCCGGCACTCGATTGGCTCGATGACAGCGGCCGGCGCCGGGTGCTGGACGGGATCGATGAATTCCGCGAGCACCTTGGCGGTGAGTTGACGGTCCTCCTGCTGCAGGATCTGGGGGTGGGCGTCGATGTCCACCAGTTCGATGAAGCCCTGCTGGGCGAGTGCATCAACGAGCTCCGGACGCGCTGGGAAAGCCGCGGTTGAGGGTGTTCATCGCGCTTGCATTCCGCGGGAAATCTCGCGTAATTTCCCGACATGCGCCTGCGCCCCCTAACCCGCCTCCTGATTTTTTCAGCATTCACCGTCTCCCTCAACGCCGCGGTCTCGCTGCCCTCGGACAGCTCGGCCTCGTTGCCCGCCGAAGCCGAAGGCCCGGCCAAAGAGGCGATGGACGCCTTTCAAGCCGGCCGTCACGCCAAGGGCGTCGAATTGGCCAAACCACTCGCCGAACAAGGAAATGCCGAAGCGCTCTACCTGATGGGATTCGCCCATGAGTCCGGCCAAGGGGCCGAAGCGGACAAGGATAAAGCCCTCGATTTCTATCGCAAGGCCGCCGCCGCCAAGCACAAGGACGCCGTTTACCGCCTCTCCTTCATCCTGCTCGCCTCGGAAAAGGAAGATGAGCGCGACCAAGCCCGCCTCGCTCTCGAAACCGCCGCCAAGGATGATCCATCCGTGGCCGCCCGCATCCTCGGCGAAGCCTACCTCCGCGGCCGCCTCACCCCCGCCGCCGATCCCGACAAGGCGGTCTTCTGGTGGAAACGCGCCGCCGATGCCGGGGACATCGCGTCGCTGCTGCTCATCGCCCGGTTTTACGAAGGCCAGTTTGGATTCCCGGAATTGAAAAACACCAAGGAAGCCCTCGCCAACTACGCCAAGGCCGCCGGTCTCGGCAACCCCGGAGCCATGGCCGCCCTCGGCTCGCGCCTGCTCAGCGGTGAGGAAAAAACCCGCGATGAGAAAAAGGGCCGCGAGTGGCTCAAAAAAGCCGTCGAAGCCAAGGAATACTCCGCCTACCTCGCCCTCGGCGACTACGAGGAAAACGTCAAAAAGGACCTCAAAGCCGCCCTCGCCGAATACGAACGCGGCAAGGACGTCGGCCAAATCGACTGCATCCTCCGCACCTCCGACTTCTACATCGAAGGCAAGGGCGTCGAAAAGGACGTCACCCGCGGCCTCGCCCTGCTCGATAAAGCCGCCGAAGCCGGCAACCCGGTCGCCAGCTTCCGCCTCGCCGTGCAATCGCTCTCCGGAGAAAAACCCGACCTGCTCGTCGGCTATGGCCACCTGCTCAAAGCCGCCACCGGCAACCTCGTCGAAGCCCAGAACGAGCTCGGCCTGCTTTATCTCTCCGGCAAGCTCGCCTCCGCCGATGCCGCCGCCGGCGTTGCCTGGCTCACCCGCGCCGCCCAAGGCGGATTCGCCCAGGCCCAGAACAACCTCGCCACCTTGTATGAACGCGGTGCCGCAGGCGTCACCCCGAGCCTTGAAAACGCCGGCCAGCTTTACGCGCTCGCCGCCAACCAAGGTCACGGCCCCGCCACCCTGGCACTCGCCCGCTTGATCAGCGAAGGCACCGGCACCAAGCCCGACCCGATCAAGGGCTGGGCCCTCGCCACCCTCGCCGCCGAGCGCGGCACCGAAGACGGCAAAAAACTCGCCGCCGAAATCGCCGCCAAGTTCGACGATAAACAACGCCTCGCCGCCCAGAAGGAACTCAGCGACATCAAGTCCGGCAAAGCCGCCGACCAGCCCGCCGCCGAAACTCCGGCCCCCAAGCCCGCCGCGCCGAAGGCGAACTAATCACCCGCCAACGATTTCAAAAACCCGCCCCGGATCCTTCCGGCGGCGGGTTTTTTGATGGGAGGAGCCCACCACCCGTCCCTGCGCAGCGACAACGGCCAAGCCGGTGAAAGCGAGTCATTGCGGTGTTGTGGGGAAAAATGCGGTGCGCTTCACGGACCGCGCGATTCATCGCGCCCGCGCAGCGTGAGGATGATGGAATGCCCATGAAGAGAAGATGAATGAACTTGAAGAGGAAAATAAAGCGCAGATGGACGCAGATGAACATTGATTTTAAGAGCGAGACGATGAATCGGCAACCAACCCTGCGGGTGAGTGAATCAATCTGCACAACTCTATAATTATCTGCGTCAATCTGTGTTCATCTGCGGTTTCATTTCTCCTTCTAGGATGAAGGGTGGCGTGAAACGGCGAGGTGGCGAGGCAGCCTCTCTTCAAACGTGGCTGTGGCGTCTCGCCGCATACCCCGTTGCCGGAGCGTCTCGCTCCGGGCATTCTCACCTGATCATGGTGAGAACCCCATGCAAACCGCAAATTTCAGCGAATTCCGTCCGCCCCCTCATTTCCTGCGTGAGCCCTGCAATGGATGCCGCCTGTCATGCACCACTGCCAAAATCCTCACCCGGTCCGCGAGCACCCGGTAATAAACCGCATACGGGAAACGCCTCAAACTCCCCTTTCTCCTGCCCTCCGACGCCTTCGGGAACGCCTGCGGATTGCCTGCGATCAGCACCAGCACCGCCTCCAGTTCCTGGAAAAACTCATCTCCCAGCCCATCCTTGCGCTCATCGTACCAATCGCAAGCCTCCTCCACCTCCCGGCGCACCGCCCCGTGATAGCTAAGCGTCATCATTTCCGGCGCTTCGCGAAAGCCAGCAGGAAATCCTCATGACTCAACTCCTTCGATGGATCTGCCTCGAGTTCCGCCTCCCGCCGGGCGAGTTCGCTTTCCAGTGCCGCCTCCTCCAGTTCCGGCGACAAATTGCCAACCGATTCCCAGAGACGTCCCGCCACCCGGCAACGGTCTTCCGCATCCAGCTTAAGCGCGGCCTCCACGATGGATTCATAATCCACTTGATCGATCATGCACATCCCTACTCTCAATGCCTCTCAAGCGCAATCTTCCGTTTTCCTCCTCCGGCCACTGTGGCATTCCGGCTACCCGCCATTCCCTTCTTCACATGAGGTGTTCCGTCCGATAGGAAACACGAACCATCGTGGCAAAAGCATCTGGAGGTGGCGTTTACATAAACTTCGATTCATTTGATTTACAGAACTCAACAATTTCAGGAAACACCGCGAACACTTCCGGCGGTGGTGGAATTACCAAAAACAACGGTGCTCTGATGCTTCAAAACACTGTCGTCGCCGGAAACTACGCTCCGAACCTCCCAAGTGCTCCGAACATCTCTGGCACCTTCACCGGCTCCAACAACCTCACCTCCGGCACCCCGCTTCTCGCCCCGCTCGGCGACTACGGCGGCCCCACCCAGACCATGCCGCCGCTGCCCGGTAGCCCTGCCATCGAGACTGGCGGCACCTCCTCGCTCACCACCGACCAGCGCGGCTTCCCCCGTGTCGGCATCCCCGATATCGGCGCTGTGGAATCTCAGGGAAACTCCGACCTCACCCGCTTCTGGCCCCTCGATTTCGATGGCGATGCCTCCCCCTACGGCACCGAGCAAGCCCTCGGCACCGATCCTTCCGCTTCCGATCCCGCCAGCCTGCGAAATCTCACCGCCCCCGTCCTCAACGCCTCCGGCCACCCCGTCCTCAGCTTCGGCATCGGGACCGCTGTGGCCGGCAGCCGCTGGATCCTCCGCCGCACCACCGATCTCCTAACCTTCACCGAAATTTATCGCTACAGCGGCAGCACGGACACCGCCGCCCCCGGCGTGACCTTCCTCCGCACCGCCACGAGCGTCACCGTCACCGACACGAATCCCCCCCCGGCGGCGGCGGATTCTATCGCTTCGAGGCAGCGCTGGAACCTTGAACAGGGCGATCCAGCCAAGGGAAAATGGGGTCAGGAAAAATGGGGTCAGTGTGCAAATCTTGACAAAAAATCGCCATGAAGCGGGTGACGGCTTAGGTCAGACCGCTCGTCACGGGTCGTTCCAATGACCCGCCTTTCATAGGCATTCCATCCACCTCACGCTGCCCAGAAAGAGGGCAAGCTTTCAAACTTCGGATTGGGAGCCATGCCCCTCGTAGCGTGGGACATTGAGATGAGAAATGGAACGCGCCGGAGGCACGCCACTTTCACGATGCATTGGCTGGTGGACAGGAGTGTCCACGCTCCTTAGCCTGAGCCGCCCGCAAATCCGCCGTTAGCCCTGCCCACCCGATGAAAACACAGCAGCCTGTCTGGGGCGGGTCAGACCACGAAGGCTTTCGCCGCCCGGGTATTTTTCCAGCGGCGTCCATTCCTTGCTCTTGCCAGTTTCCGCCCGCTGATCAAACTCGCCGCGTGAAAGTCCTCATCACCGCAGGCCCGACGCGTGAGCCGATCGATCCGGTGCGGTTTTTAACCAACCGCTCCTCCGGGAAAATGGGCTATGCCCTCGCGGGTGCCTTCGTGCACGAGGGCCACTCGGTGTTTCTCGTTTCCGGACCCACCCATCTCGACGTGCCGGAAGGGGTGGATTTCGTGGCGGTGGAGACTGCCGCGGAGATGTTTGAGGTGGTCGCGCGTTACATCGGCAAAATGGACGCCGCGGTTTTCGCCGCCGCCGTCGCCGATTACACTCCGGCGCGGGTGGCGGACCAGAAACTCAAAAAAACCGGCGAAACCCTGACGCTCGAACTCGTCCGCACCGCCGACATCCTCGGCTCGGCGCGGGAGAAATTCGGCTTCACCGGCACGCTCGTCGGCTTCGCGGCGGAGACCGAAAACCTCGAAGCCAACGCCCGCCACAAGCTGCTGGGAAAACACTGCGACCTCATCATCGCCAACGACGTTTCCAAATCCGGAATCGGTTTCGACTCCGATCACAACGAAGTCCTGCTGGTCTATCCGGACCGCAGCGTGCCGCTCCCTCCCGCATCCAAATACGAACTCGCGCTGCAACTCGTCGATGCCATCGTCGCTTTGAACGGGTTGAAGGTTGACAGTTGAGGCTCAAATCTCGCCTCACCCTCGCCCTCTCCATCTTTCTCTCAACTCTCAACTTTCAACTCTCAACATCTTCCCATGACCGACCTCGAACTCGCCACCCACGCCGCGCTCACCGCCGGCAAACTCCTCCGCGCCAACTTTGGCAAAGACGCCACCGTCGATGAAGCCACCCACCACGACATCAAACTCGCGCTCGACAAGGAGTCGCAGGACCTGATCACCGAAATCCTGCTAGGCGCGCGCCCGGGCGATGCGCTCTACGGCGAGGAAGGCATCGCCGGCAACCAGGATTCCGAGCGCCAATGGATCGTCGATCCCATCGATGGCACCGTGAATTTTTTCTACGGCATCCCGCATTTCTGCGTCTCGATCGCTTTGCGCGTGGCGGGCGAGATCGTCGTCGGCGTGATCCATGATCCGATGGTGGGCGAAACCTGGACCGTCGAAAAAGGCCAACCCGCGATGCTCGACGGCGTGCCGATCCAAGTCAGCAAACGCGCCACCCTCGCCGAGTCCATCCTCTACGTCGGCTGCGGCAAGGACGAGGCCGCGCTCAAAACCGGCATCGAACGTTTCCACCGCGCCTCGCTCAAGGCCCGCAAAATGCGCATGATGGGCTCCGCCGCGCTCGGCATGGCCTACATCGCCAGCGGCCGCATCGACGGCTACATCGAATCCCGCATCTCGCTCTGGGACATCGCCGCCGGCCAATTGCTCGTCGAGACCGCCGGCGGCATCGTCCAACTCACCGAAGTCCATGGCTACGACGACGCCTGGTCCATCGTCGCCAGCAACAACCTCATCCCGCTGGAGGAAATCCTGTGAAGAAGTTGATGGTCTTGAGTTGATGGTTGATGGAAAGAAAAAGGATCCGCACCACAACCCTTCCCTATCAACTATCAACTATCAACCCTCAACTATCAACCTCTCCCATGACCGGCATCGGCTACGACGTCCATCAATTCGCGGAAAACCGCCCGCTCGTGCTCGGCGGGGTGACCATCCCGCACAGCCACGGCCTGGCCGGGCATTCCGATGCGGACGTGCTTTGCCATGCGATCGCCGACGCGGTGTTAGGCGCGCTGGGCCAGCCGGACATCGGCTATTTTTTCCCGCCCGGCGATGCCGCGTGCAAGGACATCTGCTCGTTGAGGATCTTGGAAAAATGCCGCGCGCTGGCTGATGAGGCCGGCCTGAAAATCGTCAATGTCGATTCCACCCTCATCGCCGAAGCGCCGAAAGTCCTGCCCCACCGCGACGCGATGCGCGCCAACATCGGCGCCGCCCTCGGCATCCCGCCGGAACGGGTCGGCATCAAGGCAACCACCAACGAAACCATGGGTTTCATCGGCCGCAAGGAAGGCATCGCCGCCCTCGCCGTGGCGCAGGTGGACTAGACTGCCGCGCATGAGGATTCGTGAAAATGCCCGGACAGAAAGTGGCTGGCGCGTCTCGCGCCAGACCGTTGCGGAGGCGTCTCGCCTCCCGCCTGTCAGCTCAGGGCGAGACGCTCCTGCCACGTTTCAACCCATCTTAATTTGAAACCCACCCTCGTTCTCTGGCTGATCGGCGATGGCAAGCCGGGCCATGAAAACCAGTCGCTCGGACTGGCGGACGCGCTCGCCCGCCGGCTCCCCTGCGAGGTCCGCCGGATTTCCCTGGCAGGTGTTCGCGGACTCATGAAACGGGTGAAAACCGCGTCCGCCGCCAGTCAGGATTTTCCCAACAAGCCCGATTTCATCATCGCCGCCGGCCACGCCACCCACCTCGCGCTGTGGTCGCTCGCGCGCAAGCACCGGGCCAAAAGCATCGTCCTGATGCGGCCGGGTTTGCCGCTCGCCTGCTTCGATTTCTGCATCGCGCCCGCCCATGATTTCCCGAATCCGCCGCAGCGGCAAACCCTCATCCTCACCCGCGGCGCGCTCAACCGCGTGGCCCCCGTTTCGGGCGAAAAAACCGGCCGCATGATCCTCGTCGGCGGGCCGTCCAAGATCCACGCGTGGGACGGCGCAGCGCTGCTGGCCGCCCTCGCGGAAATCACCGCCACCGGCAGCTGGCAGCTCACCGATTCCCGCCGCACGCCGGCCGGATTCCTCGATCAAATCCGCCAAAGTCTCCCCGCCATCGAGATCTTCCCCCACACCGCAACCCCGCCCGCATGGCTGCCGCGGAAACTCGCCACGGCGGACGAAGTCTGGGTCACCGAAGACTCGGTCTCGATGATTTATGAAGCACTCAGCTCCGGCGCCAAAGTCGGGCTGCTGCCGGTGCCGCGCCTCACCCCAACTTCGCGCGTCCTGCGCGGCTTGGAACAATTGGTCGCCGACGGATTTCTAACGCCATTTGAGGAGTGGCAAAAAACCAGACAGCTCAAACCACCGCCGTCCATTCTCCGCGAGGCCGACCGCTGCGCGGAGGCGGTCATTCGGAATTTATCCTTGTAAATTGTACTTTCAGAAAGCAATTTACAAGGATGATTTCCCGACCAAGAGCCGAAGCGGAGGTCCTGGATTCGCTCGCGCACACTCCGGTGACGGCCCTTCTCGGTCCCCGGCAATGTGGCAAGACGACCTTGGCCCGGCGGATCGGCGATCAAAAAGGGGCGACCCTGTTCGACATGCAGGATCCGCAAGTCGCGGCGGCGTTTCAAAATCCGAAACTCGTGCTTTCGCCTCTGGAGGGCCTCATCATCCTCGATGAGGCCCAGCTCGTCCCCGCGCTCTATCCGGTGCTGCGCGTGCTGGTGGACGATGACCGGCGGACCGGAAAAAACCGCCGCTTCCTGCTGCTTGGCAGCGCCGCACCGGAGCTGATCAAGGGGGTCGCGGAGTCGCTGGCCGGCAGGATTCACATGATCCCGATGCAGGGGTTCTGCATCGACGAAACCGGCCCGGAAACCCTTCCCCGCCTTTGGAATCGTGGCGGGTTTCCCGACTCGTTCCTCGCGCCGGATGAGCCGCGATCATTGACCTGGCGCAAGGATTTCGTGGAAACATTCCTACTCCGCGACCTCCCGCAATACGGCGTCCGAGTGCCTGCCGCCGAGTTGCGCCGACTGTGGATGATGTGCGCCCATCTCCATGGCCGGCTGCTCAATGTCTCCGAGCTCGGTCAGTCGCTCGGGCGGACGCGCGCCGCCGTGGGCAGCCATCTCGACATTCTGGAAGAGGCCTTTGTGATCCGGCGCTTGCAGCCATGGTTTGAAAACATCGGCAAGCGGCAGCGAAAATCCCCGAAACTTTACATCCGCGACAGTGGCTTGCTTCACGCCCTGCTCGGCATCCGGGACGAGGCCGCACTCCGGCTGCACCCGTCCGCAGGCGCGTCGTGGGAGGGTTTTGTGCTGGAGCAAATCCTCGCCCACCTGCGCCCGGATGAAACATGGTTTTGGCAAACCCAAGCCGGAGCGGAACTCGACCTGCTGGCGATCACCGATGGCAAACGGCTTGGCTTTGAAATGAAGCTGACGGAGTCGCCTAGCACCACCAAGTCGATGCACATTGCCATGCAAGACCTCCGGCTCGACCACCTCTTCGTCATCCATCCCGGCGAACTCCGCTTTGCCCTGGGCGATGGCATCACCGCCTTGCCTGCCAGGGAAATCCCCGCGCTGGCCACCGCGCCAGTTTAAACTGTTCGATCCCAAACCGTCGTTCCAGAATCGCCCCGTCCATGGCCCAGCACCCCATCACCCTCGCACTTTTGACCTGGAAAAGTCCGCTGACCCTGGGGCGGACGCTGAGTTCCTTGGCCCCGATCCAAGACCTCTTCGGCGAGTGCCTGGTGGTTTGTCAGGAAGGCGATCCTGAAGAAATCGCGCTCTGTGAGAAATACGGGTTTCTCGCCGTTAGCACCCCCGTCAATCTGGGGATCCAGGGCGGGATCGAGCATGCGGTGAAATCCGCCTCGAACCCGGTGGTGGTGTTTCTGGAAAATGATTGCGGCTACATCGGCGGCGACGGGGGCCGCGCCGCACTGGAAGACGTCGTCCATCATTTCCAGTCGGGAAAATTCGATGTGATCCGTCTCCAGGCGCGTGGCTTGAAAAAATTCAGACGCTACTGGCGACTGCGTGATGGAGTGGTTAGACGCCGGCTCTACGGCTGCCTCCGCTGGCAGGAAGCGAATTCCTGCCGGGCGCAGGAGTTGTTCGTGAAGAATCACATCCCCGCACCTTCGGATTCGCTGAAGAGAATTTCGGAACATCTCTGGGTCACAGATTCCCGATCCATTTCCTGGGTCAACCGGCCATTCGTGGTGAAAAGGAACTGGTTTCTCGAGGTGCTCATCCCGTTTGCCAATTCACGCTGCCACGCCCGCTCGGTGAACGGTCTGCCGGATTTGGAAGTCCCGATCAATTCGCGCGGCGGCCGCGGGTGGTGGCGCTCGAAGCAGTTCGCCATCGGCCTGGTGAAGAACGATTTGTTCGGCCACAGCCGCTACGATCGCCCCGAGGATGACGAAAAAGTGCAAAAAGGCGTGATCGCGATGCCCGCTGCGGAGGCCGCGGAAGGTCCTCCCCTCTGAGATTTAAGCTTGTCGATCCGAAACAAGCGTGGCTCCACTCGCCCGGTCAATCCGCTCTCCTCTCAACCCATGCCATCCACCGATTCCCCATCCGCCCGCCAGACGGTCATTTGTCTCAAATGGGGCAACCGCTACGGCTCGGACTACGTCAACCGGCTCTCCTCGATGGCGATGCGCAACACCAAGCGGCCGCTGCGCGTGGTGTGCTTCACCGACGATCCCGCCGGCATCCGCGAGGAGGTGGACGTGATCCCGATGCCGGAATTCGACCTTCCCGAACGCATGCGTTTCCACCCGTTCCGCCGCATGTTCATTTCATGCCGCAGCTCGCGGATCTTGAGGGAAATGTGCTGCACCTCGATCTCGACCTGCTGGTCACCGGCTCGATCGATGCGTTTTTCGACTACAAACCGGAACTCGAATTCGCGGTCTGTGAGAATTGGACGCAGATCGGCCAGGGCATCGGCAACATGTCCGTG
>JBIPMR010000390.1:0-4415 GCA_044369025.1 Luteolibacter sp. | reverse complement strand
GGCGATGACTTGCTTTTTGATGTCATCGGAAAACGCGTCGCCATTGAAGGAGCGGGCGTAGAGTCCGGCGGCGGCGGCTTCGGTTTCGAAAGCGGCGGTGTTATACCAACCGGCGGTGCCGCACTTTTCGGGTTCGGCCGGTTTCTCGAAGAACACGCCGAGGGTCGCGGCATTCGAGCCGAAGGCGGCGGCGATCCGCGAGGACAGGCCGTAGCCGGTGGAGGAGCCGATCACGAGGACCTTTTTCGGGCCGTTTGCGATCAGGCCGCGGCGTTTGACGACGGCGATTTGCCCGGCCACATGTTTGGCGCATCCCTGCGGGTGGGCGGTGGTGCAGATGAATCCTCGAATTTTCGGTGCTACGATCATGTTCGCGGCGAACGTATCGGCATGAAAGGCTGAGGCAACTGTTTTTCTGGAGGCCGCCTGATGGGGGATTCCGGCGGGTTTTCGCGGGATTTTGAGGGTTGCAAGCGCCTGTCAGGAGACCGATGCTCGCAGGCGGAAATGGCACAGTGGTATTTCGGAGAAAACGGCCGGCAAAGCGGGCCGGTCGAGGACGCGGAGTTTTCCGCGCTCATCGCCGCGCAACGCATCACTCCGGCGACGCTGGTGTGGCGCGACGGGATGCGCGAGTGGGTGCCGCTTTCACAGGTGATGGCCACCGGCGGGATGCCCGGCCAGCCGCTGCCGATGATGGTCGGCATGATGAATCCGACGACGTCGGGCTTGGCGATCGCGAGCTTGGTCTTCGGCGTCGCGGGCCTGGTTTCGTGCTTTTTCGTGTTGGGGATTCCGGCGGTCGTTTGCGGGCACATGGCGCTGAACCAAATCGCGAATTCGCCGGTGCCGATGGTGGGCCGCGGGCTGGCGATCGCCGGATTGGTTTGCGGCTATCTCACGACCTTGATCACCGTGGTGTTTTTCGGCAGCCTGGTTTTTTCATTCGCTTCCCAATTCTAACCCCCGTAAAACAAACCCATGCAATGGTATTACTCGAAAAATGGTTCCCAGCTCGGCCCGGTCGAGCAGGGGGAAATTCTATCCAAACTCGCGTCCGGAGAAATCTCGCCGAGCGACATGGTCTGGCGCGAGGGCATGACCGACTGGCTGCCGGTTTCCAAAGTCAACGAGCTGGCGGTGATCGCCCGCCCGTCCGGTGTGGAATCGCCGCCCGCCGTGCCACCCGGCGGCGTGATGAACTCGCCCTACGCTTCGCCCGCCTCCGGGCAGGGTCCCGCATACGGCGGGGCCGTGATTCCGAACTACCTGTGGCAGTCGATCGTGGTGACGATTTTCTGCTGCTGGCCCCTGGGCATTCCCGCCATCGTCTATGCGGCGAAGGTCGACGGCTTGAAATCCCGGGGCGATATCCAAGGGGCGATGGCCGCCTCCGCCAGCGCGAAAACCTGGTGCTGGGCGGCCGGCGGAATCGGCGGCGCGGTGATCATCATCTGGTTGTTGTTCGTGATTTTCGCGGCGGCATCCGGCGGGATCCAAACGCAATAACATGCGGCCGGACCGGGCACTGTGGGTGGCCTTGGGCGTGCTGATTCTCGCCTGCGCGGCGTTTTCCCTGCACCAGCGCGGGCCGTCCGGTTTGGCCTGGCTGCCGGATTGCCTGTTTCACCGGTTCACCGGGCTGCATTGCCCGGGTTGCGGCATGACGCGGGCGGCGCATGCCACGCTGCATGGGGAAATCGCCAGGGCATTCCGCTTCAATCCCGTCGGGATGCTGCTGCTGCCGCTGGCCTGCGCCGGTCTCGGCATCGAACTCCTCGGCTGGATCCGCGGAAAACCGCCGAACTTCCGCCTCAGCGTGGGGGCGGCCGGCGGCTGGGTGATCGTCTGGGTGGTGATCGGCTTCTGGGTTTTCCGCAACATTCCCGCGTGGCCGTTCAGTTTGCTGGCGCCACCGCTGAACTGAGTCTTGCAGGCAAGTCGCCCCGCAGTTATCTCCAACCATGTCTTTGCTGCTAGGAGTCAATATCGATCACATCGCCACGCTGCGCCAGGCCCGCTACGCCAAGGATCCCGGTTCGCCGAATGCCGAGCCCTGCCCGGTCCAGGCCGGCCACGACGCGCTGGCCGGTGGTGCAGACTCGCTGACGATCCATGTCAGAGGCGACCGCCGCCACATGCAGGATGCCGACGCCTATCGGATTCGCGCGGAAATTCCGCTGCCGCTCAATTTGGAAATGGGAGTGACCGAGGAAATGCTCGGCCTGGCGCTCAAATTGAAACCGGAATTCGTCTGCCTGGTGCCGGAAAGCCGCATGGAAATCACCACCGAAGGCGGCCTCGACGTGCTCGCCGGTTTTGACAAAACCCGGATGGTGATCGCCCGCTTGCAGGATGCGGGAATCCGCGTCAGCGTTTTCATCGATCCGGATTTGAAACAAGTCGAAGCCGCCTGCGAGGCCTGTGCGGACATGATCGAACTTCACACCGGCGCCTTCGCCAACGCCACCGGCGACGACGTCCAAGTCGAGCTCGACCGCCTCATCGCCGCCGCGCGCGAGGGTCACCTCAGCCTGCAGGTCAACGCCGGGCACGGCATCAACTACACCAACATTCAACAGATTCTAACCGTCCCGCAGCTCGCCGAGCTCAACATCGGCCACAGCATCATCGCCCGCTCCACCCGCGTCGGCCTGACCGTCGCGGTGCGGGAAATGAAAGAGCTGATGGCCGCTTACACCGCCTGATCATGCGCATCTTCGGCATCGGCATCGACGTGGTGGAAGTGGAGCGCATCGCCTCGGCCATCCAGCGCCACGGCGAGCCGTTTCTCGCCAAATTGTTCACGCCCGCCGAGCGCGCCTACTGCGCCTCGCAGAAAAAACCCGAGCTGCATTACGCCGCGCGGTTCGCCGCCAAGGAGGCGGTTTCCAAAGCACTCGGCACCGGCATCGGCGGCCAGGCCGGGTGGCTGGATCTGGAAATCACCCGCGATCCGTCGGGCGCGCCCAAACTGTTGCTACAAGGTGCCGCCGCCGAGTTCACGAAACTCCATGGCATCACCGAAATCCAAATCAGCCTGACCCACGCCCGCGAATACGCCGCTGCAAATGCGATCGCTGTGGCAAGAAGTTGAGAGTTGATGGTTGATAGTCAGAATCCGCCCCTTCTCTCTCTTTTCTTCTCCAAACCATCAACTATCAACATTCAACCATCAACTTCTCCATGATCCGCCCCCGCCGCAACCGCCGCACGCCCGCCATCCGCTCGATGGTCCGCGAAACCTTGCTCTCACCCGCGGATTTCGTCCTGCCGTTGTTTTTCCACGAGGATGCGGAAGACACGCCGATCGCCTCGATGCCCGGCGTCACCCGCTGGTCGCTGGCGGGTCTTGTCAGGGAAGCGGGCGAGGCCCACGCGCTGGGAATTCCCGCCGTCGTGCTTTTCCCGAAAATCGAGGAGGCCCTCAAAACCCCGCACGCCGGGGAATGTTCCAACGACGAGGGGTTGGTGCCACGCGCCATCCGCGCGCTCAAGGCGGCGCATCCGTCGCTGTGTGTCATCACCGATGTGGCGCTCGATCCTTACAACTCCGATGGCCATGACGGCATTGTGTACCGGGACGCGCGCGGCGAACTCACGATCCTCAACGACGCGACCGTCGAAATCCTCTGCCAGCAGGCGCTCTGCCATGCCCGGGCCGGGGCGGACATCGTCGCGCCGTCCGACATGATGGACGGGCGCGTCGCCGCGATCCGCGAGGCGCTCGACGGCGAGGAATTCACCGACGTTTCCATCCTCAGCTACACCGCGAAATACGCCTCCGCCTTTTACGGCCCGTTCCGTGGGGCGCTTGATTCCGCGCCCAAGGACGGCGACAAGCAAACCTATCAGATGGATCCCGGCAATTCGCGCGAGGCCATCCGCGAAGCCTTGCTCGATGAAGCCGAGGGCGCGGACATGCTGATGGTGAAGCCCGCCGGGCTGTATCTCGACATCATCGCGAAAGTCCGCGAGACCAGCACCCTGCCGGTCGCCGCCTATCAGGTGAGCGGCGAGTATTTGATGCTGAAGAGCGCCGCCGGCGGCGGGTGGCTGGATGAGAAATCCATCGTGCTGGAGTCTCTAACCGCCATCAAACGCGCCGGCGCTGACATGATCCTCACCTACTTTGCCAAACAAGCCTGCCGTTGGCTTGAGTGATTTTCCGGCGTTTTCTCAATGCGCGGCGAGCCAGTTCGGGCCGGTGCCGGCTTCGATTTCGATGGGGACGCCGCCGGGGAGCGGGAGCGCGGTCTTCATGGCTTCGAGGATTTTCGGGACGAGTTCGTCCTGCTCGTCGAGGGCGAGGTCGAAGACGAGTTCGTCGTGGACCTGGAGCAGCATTTTGCTTTGATACGGGGTTTCCCGCAGCAAGGCGTCGATGCGGATCATGGCGAGTTTGATCATGTCGG
>JBIPMR010000025.1:0-13523 GCA_044369025.1 Luteolibacter sp. | reverse complement strand
GAAGTTCTTCGCCGGCGATGCGGTGGACCACCGGACTGGATAGAAAGCGCAGGCCGAATTCCTTTTCGGCGCGATCGATGAGTTCCTGGGGCACGGAGAGTTCGCCGCCGCCCTGGGCGAGGGACCGGAGCGACTCGTTCTCGCGCTTGAGCATCTCGTTTTCCTCACCGGCAATGCGGAGTTGGTTTTCGATTTCCGCGAGGTCCGCCGGGGCGCGGGTGGATTTCCAATGCAGGCCCTGGAGGATTCCGGCGGCACCGATGGCACCGCCCAGCAGCAATGGAAGCAAGGTTTGGGGAGTCGGCACGTCTGTGGGATCAGCGTTTCCCGTCGTTGAAGGGATTGCTCTCGAGTGCGGAGGTCTTGACGCCGAAGACCTGCTCGAAGGTTTTGCCGGGAAGCAGGTTATAAACGATGGGCGCGCTGCGTTTGCCTTCGGCATCGTAGAGGTAAACGACGAGTTGCACGGGCATTTCCGAGCCGGTGTTGGGATCGGTGCGGCGGACGCGGGAATCGAACATTTTTTCCTGCACCAACTGGCCGGTGCTCTTGTGGTAGCCGTAGCTGACTTTGAAGAGCTCCTCGTTCTGGCCGTCGAAAATCTTGCAGCCGCGCGGATTCCCGTTAGAATCCATGATGTAAACGGTGAGCATGGTCATCACGCCGTTGGCGGAGAAGGTTTTCTTGCGGAGGGTGCGGTTGTCCGGGCTGCGGGTGAACATGGCGCGCGAGCCGTCCTCGTGGCGCATGACGCGGACGTTAGGGCCATCGACCGCGTTGAAGTCATTCCCCTTGCAAGGCAGCGGAATCAGCAGGCCTACGATGAGAGCGCAAATTTTCCAAGTTGCCAGCGGGTTCATGGCGCACAAACTAGACCCCTCGGGCGGCCGCTGCAAGCCGCCAATTCTAGCGATGATTTGGAAGACACGAACCCGCCGGCTGGACCTCACGCATCGCGCGTGCGTGATGGGTATTCTCAACGTGACGCCGGATTCGTTCTCGGATGGCGGCGACCATTGTGAAATCACAAGCGCGCTGTCCCACGCCCGGCGGATGATCACGGAGGGGGCCGCGCTGATTGATATCGGTGGCGAATCGACCCGGCCGGGCTCGTTGCCGGTGCCGGTGGCCGAGGAAATCCGGCGCACCGCACCGGTCGTCGCCGCGCTGCGGGCGGAGTGGGCGGGGTTGATTTCGATCGATACGTCAAAGGCGGCGGTCGCCCGCGCGGCGCTGGATGCGGGGGCGGATATCGTAAACGACGTGAGCGGCTTGCTGGCGGATCCGGAAATGGCGGCGGTCTGTGCGGAGACCGGCTGCGGCGTGGTGGTGATGCACCGGCAGGGCGACCCGCAAACGATGCAGCTGGCGCCGCATTATGCGGACGTGGTGGCGGAGGTGAGGGAGTTTTTCGCAGAGCGGCTGGCGACCCTCACGGCGGCGGGGCTTGATCCGGAAACGCTGTGTTTCGATCCGGGGATCGGCTTCGGAAAAAACCAGGAGCACCATCTCGCGCTGATCCGCAGTCTGGGGCAAATCGCACCGGCGGGGCGTCCGGTTTTGTTAGGCGTCTCGCGCAAATCCTTCATCGCAAAACTGCTCGGCAGCACCGAGCTGAAAGCGCGCGAGTGGCCGACGGTGGCGCTCACCGCCCACGCCCGGGAACTCGGGGTGATGCTTCACCGGGTGCACGCGGTCAGGCCGAATCTGGAAGCGCTGCGCATGACCGAGGCGATCCTGGGCTGAGCCGCCACTCAATTCCGGGTGGCGGCAGCGGGCTTGCGGGCGACCGCGTAGCGATACTTGCCCACCGCATCGACGATCCCCTTGGCGACGGCGGCCTGATAGTCGGGCATGTCGATCAAACGGGCTTCGTAAGGATGGCTCATGAAGCCGCCC
Source organism: Luteolibacter sp. (assembly GCA_044369025.1). Classification (GTDB taxonomy): domain Bacteria; phylum Verrucomicrobiota; class Verrucomicrobiia; order Verrucomicrobiales; family Akkermansiaceae; genus Luteolibacter. The sequence continues at coordinate 11,624 of JBIPMR010000025.1, read as the reverse complement.
TCCAACAGAATGGCGGGGTGGCGGACGCCGGAAAGCACGCTGAAACGGGCGCGCTTGATGCCGCGGTCGAAGGTGTTTTTGCCGAGGCGGCGGAGGATCGAACCGTGGACGGAAGTGGCGAGTGCGATGTTGGCGGAGTCGTGCTGGTTGCCGGCGCGGGTTTGATTGTCGGCGGCCTTCCACTCTTTGCCGTAGTGCGAAACTCCCGGAGGAGAGAGCGTGAAGGTCTCGATGCCGCGCGCGGCGCGGCCGCCGGAGTTGAAGTGAATGCTGAGGTAGATGGCGGTTTCTTTCACCGCGTTGGCGAAATTGACGCGTTCCTGAAGCGATAAAAATTGGTTGCTCTCGCGGGTCATGACGACCTTGAAGCCCTGCGCCTGAAGCTGGGTTTTGACCAGGCCGGCAACTTTGAGATTGTAGTCCGCCTCGGTGCCGAGGGAGTTGGTGGCTCCGGGATCCTTGCCGCCGTGGCCGGGATCGAGCACGACGGTGCGGAAGTCGCCGGCGTTTTGGATGAAATTCGGACGCAGGACGGGGTCGATCAATTTCGCCAAGTCCATGCGTGAGACGTAGGGTTTGTCGCCGATCATGGCGACGGTGTTGGTGAAGACGAATTTCACGTTGTTCATCAGGCACTCGTTGCCGCCGGCCTTGAGTTTCATTTCCACCTTGGTGTTTTCCAAGACGATGTTGCCACCCGAGTGGGTCAGCTTGGTGAAGCCGTAAAACTGCTTGATGCTGTTGACGGAAACGTAGTCGCGGCCCTCGATTTTGGCGACCTCCCAACCGCCACTGGTCGCGGCGGAAACGGTTTGAAGGAGCCCGATGAAAAGACAGATCGCGGTGCCAAGGAGGTGGCGGGTGAAGGCGGGCAATTTGAAGGAGTTTTCCATTCTTGGATCAGTCAACGTTGGGTTTGTCGAAGGGGTTACCAATTAGGAAACCCAATGACAATGAGATTTCTCGGCAGGCAAACTGGAATTAGAAACCCCTCCGCCCCTGCATCGCCCGCATCAGGGTCAGTTCGTCGGCGTGTTCGAGGCCGCCGCCGGCTGGCAGTCCCTGGGCGATCCGGGTGAGCCGGCAGTTTCTTCCGCGCAGCAATTCCGCGAGATAATTGGCCGTCGCCTCGCCCTCGACGTCCGATCCCAGCGCCAGGATCACCTCGATTTCCTGCGTGCCTTCGTCGATCCGGCGCAGCAGCGACGGGATGCGGAGGTCTTCCGGAGAAACCCGGTCCAGCGGCGAGAGTTTGCCGCCGAGGCAATGGTAGCGGCCGCGAAAGGCGCCGGAGCGTTCGAGCGGCAGCACGTCGGTCGCTTGTTCGACGACGCAGAGGAGTTGCTCGTCGCGGCCGGGTGGGTCGCAGACATCGCAACCAGTTTCCGTGGCGAAGAACCCGCAAACCGGGCAGGGGCGGATTTTCGCCCTCGCCTCTAACAAAGCCTTGGCGAGTTGCGGCGCATCCGCCTTCGGACTTTGCAGAAGCCACACCGCGATCCGCTCGGCACTGCGCGGCCCGACGCCGGGGAGGCGCTTGAGTTCGCCGACGAGGGCCTTGACCGGTTCTGGGAAATCAACGCGCTTCATCGGAGTTTTTCTCGGGAAATTCGTCGCAATCCATCCGGTGACGGCCGGCGTAAACCAAGGCGCAGACGCCGGACCAGAGCGTCGCCACCAGCACCGCGGAAATCTCAGGCTTGCGCGCCGCAAGCGCCAGCACCGGCGCCCAGCCGATCACCACCACCACCGCCGAGATCCACACCACCACCCGCCGCCAAGTCGTGGGGATGTTGAGCAGCGCGAAGGACATCCCGAAGGCGAAAAAAACCGCCGCCAGCCAGACCGCCCACGCCGGAAGTTCTTTCGGAAACGGCTTGCCCTCCGCGAGCGATCCAGCAATGCCGGAACTGAACACGCCGAGGCTGCCTAACAATTCAAGTCCCGCCGCCAGAAGGAGCGACAAAGCACCGATCGCCACCGCCGGCACCAGCACATGGCCGACCGGGCGGGAATCCGGAATTCCAGGTTTTTTTCGATTGGCCGCCATCGCTATTTCCTCATGAAACTTTCCTCATACGGAGGCTCGGCGGCCACCACGCGCTCCACCATCAACACCGGTTGCAGCTCACCCTCCTCTAACAGGAATCGCATGGTGCCCGAAACTTTCACCCAGCCGTTTTCCGGGAACTCCGGCGGCTGTTTGCCAAACTCGAGGATGATCGGGATCGCGCGGCTGTCGGCGGCACAGCAGGTGATGAAAAGCCGATAGAGCCGCTTGCGGGTGCCATCCGGGTTGCGGACTTTCTCATCCATCCAGCGGCCTTCGGTTTCCACTTTGAGTCCTTCGATGAGCGGTTGCAGTTCGCGGTCTCCGGTGGTGAAAAACAACTCCATCAGGTTGAACTCGAGAAATCCATCCGGCGTCTTGCGGTGGCTTTTTTCGATTTCCTCCAGCGTCAGTGCCGGCATCGACGACGACAAAAACGGCGAGGTGATCCCCGAGGGCGTGTCGTAGAGACCTTTCCGTGAGAGCGCCGCGACGGAGTATTCGTCCTTGGTCCATGCCACCGACAGCAGCACCGGCACGATCATCAGCAGGAACGCGGTGAGCGGATGCATGTCGCTGCTTTCATGGTCATGTGCCTCATCGCCGCCGTGGTCGTGGCCGCAGTCCGCCTGCTGCCCGGCGGTCAGCAGGTTGAACAACCCGAGCACCGCCAGCCCCAGTCCGCCGACGAAGGCGATCGGCCGGAAGTCGGTCACCAGATACTTGTTGATCCGCCCGCTGCTGTAGAAATACAGCAGCACCGCGCTCCAAATGAGCACCGCCAAGGAGTAAATGATGCGCCGGGTCCGCGGTTTCATTTCGATTGGAAAATGAGTTGCTGCCAGAAAATCGAGATGCCGCCGATCGAGACGAACAGCCCGATCGCCAGCCAGAAGATGAAGCGCTTGTTGAGCACCGTTTGATAGAGAAACAGCAGTTTCACATCCATCATCGGGCCGTAGGTGAGGAACGCCAGTTTCGCACCCCACGAGAATTTATCCAAAGTCGCTCCGATGAAAGCGTCCGAGGTGCTGCACAAACTCAGCACGAACGCCAACGCCATCAACGCCGCAGGTGCCGCCACCGGGTTGGTCGCGAGCGTGTCCAGCCACGCCGCGCCCGGTGCGATGCCGGTGTTGAACAACGCCGTGATCGCCACCCCGATCGAGAAATAAACCCCCACCTCCACGAAGTCCTTCATCGCGGAACGAAACGCCGCCACCAGCTTCTGCCCGCCATCCGGGGCGTGCTCGTGAGGGTGATGATGATCATGGCCGCAGCCTTCGCCATGCTCATGGCCGCATTCCGCATGGTCGTGATCGTGCGCCGCGTGCGAGTGCGCAAGGGCCTTCTCCGCCTCGTCCTTTTCGATGCTGTCCACCAGCTTCGCCTTGAGCACCGCCGCCAGCGGCAGTTTCAAAACGATGAATCCCACCGCCACCGCGATCAGGAAACCAAGCAACATCCGCGAGCTCGTCATCATCGCCGCGCCCTGCCCTTGGAACGCCTTCCAGGTGCTCAACGCGGTGATCGGGTTGACGATCGGCGCCGCCAGCATGTAAGTCAGCGCGCAGGAAACCGGCAGCCCCTTTTTCACCAAGCGCCGGATCACCGGCACCACCGCGCACTCGCACACCGGGAAAACCGCGCCCAGCAAGCCCGCCATCATCACCGCCCGATAGCGGTTTTTCGGCAGGAACCGATCCATCGTCCCGGCGGGCAGGTAAACATCGATGAAACCGCTGATCAGCGTCCCCAGCAAAATAAACGGAGCCCCCTCGAAAAGGATACTCAGGAACGCGAGCGCAAAGTCCTGCTGGGAATCGGGCGACATCGCGCTGAGCAAACTCCGCCAATCCGATCCTGTCAACCGGTGGTCTGCTTTGTGCTCACGCCGTTGCCGCGTTTCCCCGCTTGCCCGGCGCACGCGGCGGCGTAACTTCCACCTCCAAACCAACTTTCATGCAGTCCCGGCATCGTCTCCGCGTGGTTTTTACCATCGCCGCCCTCCTCGTCGTTTGTGGCCTCGTCGCTTGGCAGTTGCGCGGGTTCACCCCGGGCCAGCGTGTCGCCGCCACCACGATCGACGAAATCTCCGCCGCATCCGCCCTGGCTGCGGCGTCGGAAACTCCTTCCCGCGGGCCAGCCACCACCGCCCAAGCACCGCAGCCTCTCCCGGTCGCCAATCGCCCGCCCGCATCTCCCTTTCCAACCACTCCTACGGCTACGGCGCCTTCACCGCCGACATGGGCCGCTACGACATCGAAGCCCGCAACACCGACGCCGTCACCGCCAGCCTGCCCTTTTACCTGATCTTCTGGGCCGCCGGAAATGAGCAGGACGAGCTCACCGCCAAAGGCGGTTACCAATCCGTCACCTTCAACGCCCTCGCCAAAAACGTCGTCACCGTCGGCGCCGTCAACGATGCCGTCTCCGGCGGCGTCGGCGCCACCAGTGCCGCCACCATCGCTGACTTCTCCAGCCTCGGCCCCTGCGACGATGGCCGGATCAAACCGGACCTCGTCGCCAATGGCGTCAGCGTCTATTCCACCATCGCCACCTCCAATTCCGCCTACGATGGCACCTACAGCGGCACCAGCATGGCCACTCCCAGCGCCGTGGGATCCGCCGCGCTGCTCGCCCAGCTTTACGCCCGCGAATTCTCCGGCCTGCGCCTGCGCGCCAGCACCCTCAAGGCCCTGCTCATCCACACCGCCGACGACCTCGGCCCCGCCGGCCCCGATTACACCTTCGGCTGGGGCTTGCTCAACACCCGCGCCGCCGCCGATTTGATCCTCGACCACAAAAACAGCCTCACCGCCCCCAAAATCACCGGCGGCCAAATCACCAACACCCAGCCAACCCAATCCCACCCCTTCGTCTGGGACGGCCTCAGCCCGATCCGCGCCACCCTCTGCTGGACCGACCCCGCCGGCAACACCCAGACCGCCGCCGACAGCCGCATCCCCAATCTGAAACACAACCTCGACGCGAAAATCACCGCCCCGGACGGCACCACCATCTATCAGCCGTTCGTCATGCCCTTCGTCGGAAATTGGTCCACCGCCTCCATGGCCTCGGCCGCCATCCGCGGGAAAAACAACGTCGACAACGTCGAACAGGTTTTTCTATCAGCCCCTACCCAGCCCGGAACCTACACCGCCACCGTCTCGCTCGACGGAACCCTGAATCCTAACAACCAAGCCTACTCGCTCATCATCACCGGCGGCACCTCCATCGAGAGCAATCCGCCGCCCGCCATCACCCTGACGTCGCCATCCAACGGCAGCTCCTACCTGCCCGCCGCAGCCGTCACCCTCGCCGCCACCGCCACTGACCTCGCCTTCGGCGGCGGGCCGGGTGCCGTGACGCAGGTCGAGTTCTTCGCCGGCACCACATCCCTCGGCATCGACACCGCCGCGCCCTTCTCGCTCAGCTGGACGCCGGCGGTTGGCGATGCCTACCCCCTCACCGCCAAGGCCACCGACAACGGCGGCGCCACCGCCACGTCCTCCGCCGCCACCATCACCGTCCTCACCGGAAACGGTGTTCCCGTCATTTCCTCGTTCACCCCCGGCAGCGGCGCGGGCGGATCCAGTGTCGTCCTAACCGGTTCTAACTTCGTCGGGATCGCCACCGTCAAATTCAACGGAATGGACGCCGCCTTCACCGTGGATTCCCCGAACCAAATCACCGCCATCGTCCCCGCGCTTGCCGCCAGCGGCGCGATTTCCGTCACCAGTTCCTACGGCACCGGCACCAGTGCCACCCCCTTCACCGTGCTCCGGCCGCCCGTCCTGATCAGCCAGATCTACGGAGCCGGCGGCAGCAGCGGGGCCATTTTCAACCGCGATTACGTCGAGCTTCACAACCGCAGCGCCACCACCGTCAGCCTCGCCGGTTGGTCCCTGCAATACGCCGCGGCCACCGGCACCACCTGGCTGGTCACCCCCCTCAGCGGCACCATCGCCCCGGGAAAATACCATCTCGTCGGCCTCGCCAGCGGACCTAACGGAATCACCACCCCCACCCCGGATACCACCAGCCCGACCAATATCAGCGCGACCGCCGGGAAACTCGCCTTGCTGAATTCCACCACCACCCTTTCCGGCTCATCGCCGCTCGGCGCGCTTGGCTTGCAGGACTTCGTCGGCTACGGCACCGCGAACGCCTCTGAAACCGCCGCCGCCCCCGCGCCTTCCACCACCACCGCCATCTTCAGGGCGGGCGACGGCACCACCGATACCGGCAACAACACCGCGGATTTCACCGCCGCCGCGCCGGCCCCGCGCAACTCGGCATCCGCGGCCGCCCCGACCTTCGCCGCATGGCTCGCTGCCTATCAGGTCGGCGGCCTGACCGGCTTCACCGACGATCCCGACCGCGACGGCATTCCCAACGGCGCCGAAAACCTGCTAGGCACCGCGCCCGACAGCTCCAGCCCGGGACTCTCCCGGATCGCCGCCACCGCCGCCGGACTGACTTTCCAACACACCCGGTCCAACAGCCCGTCCGCCGGTCTGACTTCCAGTTACGAATGGTCCACCGACCTCCAAACCTGGCACCCCGCCGCCGCCAGCGCCGGCGGCCTCACCGTCGTCATCACGGATGCCATCCTCATCGACCGCGCCGCGCCGCTCAACGACCTCATCCAAGTCACCGCCACCGTCACCCAAGGGACCGCGCCGCAACTCCACGTCCGCCTCAAAGCCACCCTACCATAAGCCCGTCGATCCGGACTTGCCCGCCCCAAAGTCCTGCGCCAAGCTTGCCCCATCAATGAAATTCGCCTGCTTGTTTGTGGTTCCCGCCATCGTCTCCTGCGCCCGCGGTCCCGGCCCCGTCGTTCCTGAAAACCGGATCGAGCGCCAGATGCTCGGACTGTTGGAGAAATTCGACCGCTGGGATCTCAATGGCGATGGTTACCTCACGCTCGCCGAACTGGAACCGTCCCGCAAACTCACCGGCAACCCGCCCACCCGCATCGTCGATTTCTACGACACCGACAAGGACGGGAAAATCACCCTCCGCGAGGCCCAGGACGGCTACGCCCGGGCGGACGAGGCGAATCTCCGCTCGAGAAGATAATCCATCATGTTCATCGGAGCCAAACCGCTGCTCTACCTCCTGTCCACCATCGCGGTGATTTCGGGAGTCGTGGTGCTGCGCAGTCCGCCCAAGCCGCCGGTTTCCGAGATCAAACCACCGCCCATCGCGCCCGCCAGCGTTTACACCCAGAGCCCCGCGTCGGCGGACGGGATCGGCAAGTTTTTCCACGGCCGCGAAATTTCCAAGGTGATGGGCCACCCTGCCATCGGTTGGCTCGAGCGTGACGAACGCGAGCGCGAGGAAGCCCCCACCAAGGCCATCGAGGCGCTGCAACTCGCGCCCGACGCCGTCGTCGCCGATATCGGCGCAGGCTCCGGCTACTATGCCTTCCGTTTGTCGCCGAAAATCCCGCGCGGCAAAGTCGTCGCCATCGACATCCAGCCCGAGATGCTCGATTTCCTCAAAACCCGCGCCGCCGAACTCGGCATCACCAACGTCGTCCCCCACCTCGGCAGGATCGATTCCGTCGAGCTGCCGCCCGCGTCGCTCGACGCCGCCCTGATGGTCGACGCCTATCATGAATTCTCCCACCCGGGCGAAATGTTAGCATCCCTCCACCGCGCGTTGAAACCCGGCGGCAAGATCTATCTGTTGGAATTCCGCGGCGAGGACCCGCGCGTCCCGATCAAACCGCTCCACAAGATGACCGAAGCCCAGGCCCGCCTCGAACTGGAGGCCGCCGGCTTCCGCTTCGTCTCGAACCGCCGCGAACTCCCCTGGCAGCATTTCATGGTCTTCGAACGTTAGATCCCGGAGCGCCGGCTTCAGTCCCGCCAATGCATGGAGTGCGGTGGCAGAGCGCAGCGGCGACACCGCTTTGGATTCTTCGCGATGCCAAAGTGCAGGTGCTGATCAATCATCCAAAGCGGTGTGGCGCTATCGCTTCCCACCGCAGTCCAAAGGACCGCCCACTCACAAAAACCCCGCCGGATGCAGCGTATCCACCAGGTATTGCTGGCGGGAGATCATTTCCTGATAGAGCTCGTGGGTCTGCGGGTCCGGCTCGCAGCGCGACGCTGCATCGCCGGCCACCAGACAGGCGGCGATTTCCTGGAAGCCCGGCGACTCCCCGCTCTGATGGAAAAACGCGACCGCCGCCTGCATCGCCGCGCCCACCGCCGCTCCCTGCCGACTGGAAACCGGCACCACCGGCGCACCGCACACATCCGCCAACATCTGCCGGACGACCGGGCTGGCCACGCCCGGACCTAACAACCGAAGCTCCGCCGGATCGAACCCGAGCTCGCGCAGCCGGCTCATCGCATAGCCGATGGCCAGCGCCGCGCCCTCCGCCGTCGCCCGCGCCATGTGCGCCGGCGTGAAGTTGTCAGGCGTCATGCCATGCAGCACGCCACAGCCGTCGGGCAGCCGCGGGATCGACTCGCCGGCGAAATACGGCAGCAACAACAGCCCGTCCGCGCCGGGTGACACGCTGGCAACCATCGATTCGAATTGCGCCGCGGACCAGCCGTAATGCCGCCGCATCACCTCCGGAGCCACCGCCGTGTTGACCGTGGTGGCGAGTCCCAACCACGAACCGGTGGCGTTGCAAAGCGAGGTGATTTCCCCGCGGTAATCGATCACCGGACTCCCGCCCACGCCGACGATCACGCCGGTGGCGCCGAGTTCCACCGCCACGCTGCCATGGGCCACGCAGCCGGCCGCCAGCGCCGCCAGCATCGGCGACGGACTGCCGGCACCGATCTGCACCGCTTCGGATAGACCCCACTCCCGCGCCAGCACCGGACGCAACAGTCCGCGCGGTTGATCCGGCACGCCGATGGGCGGCAGCAGCGAGGCGAGCCGTGGGTCGATGAAATCCAGCAGCGCGGACGACCATTTGCGCGTCCGGATATCTAACAATCCAGTGGCCGAGGCGCTGCCGGCTTCGGTGCCGCGCTCGCCGCTCAGCCAGTAGGCGATGAAATCCTGCACGGTGAACAAACTGGTGGCACGTTGGAAATGATAGGGCTCGTGTTGTTTGAGCCACAGGCACTCGGCGGCGGCCGATTCCACCCCGGGTGCCTGGCCGGCCAGTTCGATCAGCCCGGGCGCGCCACCGAAGGCGCGGCCGATTTCCTCGGCCTGGCGCTTCACCGAGACATCGCCCGCGAGTTTCGCCGGGCGGATGATCCGGTTCGCCTCGTCGAGCATCACCAAACCGCGCTGCGGACCCGCCACGCCGATCGCGGCGACCTGGTCCTTCTGGCCGTCAAGCGCGGCCAGGCACTGGCGCACGGCGCGGTCCACCGCATCGATCCACTGCGCCGGGTTTTGCTCGCGGTATCCGGCGGGCAGCCCCTCGATCCAGTCGTGCGGCACCCACGCCTCGGCGCGGATCACCGCCGCCTCAAGGTCCAACGCCACCGCGCGAGTGCCACCGGGGCCAATTTCAATTCCCAGAAAGTGCATGCGTGTTGTTTGAAATCGATGCGCCACCTTGATCGTCACCGGGATTGAAAGTCTCGCCACGGCAGCCATTTTGACAAGCCTCGCCATGCGGAAATCGGCAGCGCAGAGGTGAGGTTTGACAGAATTTGCGGATTTGAATAGGAACCACCCATGCACGACATGAGGCAGGACGCTTGGTTTTACTCACGCGAGGGCGAGCGGCTTGGCCCGGTGACTTTCGGCGAGCTGGCGATCAAGGCCAAAGAAGGCGGACTCAATCCGCGCCTCGATCTGGTCTGGAAACACGGCATGGCCGAATGGACGCCGGCGGGTGAAATCGAGGGGTTGTTCGAGCGCCGCGCCGCACCGGAACCGGTGGATACGCTGGCCCCGACGCCGGATCCCCACCCCACCGGCCACGAATCCGCCACCGACCGGCCGACCGCCGCAACCGGTTGGCCGGGAGCCCGGCGCCGGACCTATCTGTTACTGATTTTCGTTTTGCCGGTTTTGTGGAACATCGCGATGGTCCGCGGCGCCCCGCTTCTGGTGGAACGCTTCGGCGCGGACGCCATCGGCGGGATCACGCTGGGCGGAGCGGTTCTGTTGGGGATTCTGGGCATCGTCGTCGCGGTGAAACGCTTGCAAAACCTGGCCATGAGCGGCTGGTGGTTTCTGGGAAATTTTGTGCCGCTTCTCAACTTCTGGGTCGGCTACCGGTGTTTCGCCTGTCCCGCCGGCTACGCCGATCATAAAGAACTCGACGCCGCCGGCATCCTGCTGGCGATCATTTACTGGGGAGCATTCCTGATCGTCATCGTCGCCGTGGCGGCAGTGGTGGCCTTGATGCTCGGCGTGATCGGCAGCCCGGAACTGCAGGAACAAATCCGGGAAGCGATCCGCAAAGGTGCCGAAATGATCCCGCAACAGTGATCCAGTTCTCCAAGGAAACCGACGAGCGCCGCGAGGCCGGTCCGCTGGAATGCTGGTGCCTGCACGGGGCCGTCGGGATGGCCGCGGATTGGCGCGGCTTGGCAAAACACCTCGCCGCCGCCGGCATCGGCACCCGCGCGGTGGACTTGTGGCGGTTTCTCGAATGTTGCCCGCTTCCCCTAACCGCTTTCGGCCGGGCCCTGAACGCCGACGCCAGCGGCCAGGTGTTCCGCGGCAGCGGCCGGGCGCTGTTAGGCTACTCGATGGGCGGGCGGATGGCGCTGCATGCGTTGTTGGAAAAAGACCACCCGTGGCAGGCGGCGGTCATCGTTTCCGCCAATCCGGGACTGGAACATGAAGCCGAGCGCGCGCAGCGCCGGGCCAGGGACACCGAGTGGGCCACCCAGGCGCTCACCGGGAACTGGCAACAATTTCTCAGCACCTGGAACGCCCAGGCCGTGCTCGGCAACGCCGCCCTGCGCGATCCCGGCGCCTCCGGCAGCCTGATGCAGCGGCGGCGCGAAGTGGCGCGCAGCTTCGTCGATTGGTCGCTCGGCGCCCAGGAACCGCTGTGGCACCGGCTCGGCGAAATTTCCATCCCGGTGCTCTGGGTCGCCGGCGCAAACGACGCGAAATTCCGCGCCCTCGCCGAGCGCGCGGTCGCCAACCTGCCCGCCGCCCGGCTCGTCATCGCGCCGCACGCCGGCCACCGCCTGCCCTGGGAGGCGGATGCCTGGTTTGCCGGACAGGTCGCGCATTTCCTGAAACTCGGCCACGTTTGACCAACCATCGGGGTTGCGGGCGGGCGGGGGATCGTTCAAGTTGCCGCACCATGTGGACCACCGTGCGCGAATTCGAGGACATCCGTTATGAAACAACCGATGAGGGAGCCATTGCCAAGATCACCATCAACCGGCCCGAAGTGCGCAACGCCTTCCGCCCTCTAACGGTCAAAGAAATGCTCGTCGCCTTCGACCTCGCCCACGAGGACCCCAAGGTCGGCGCGATCATTCTAACCGGTGCCGGCGACCTCGCCTTCTGCTCCGGCGGCGACCAGAAAGTCCGCGGCCACGCCGGCTACATCGGCGAGGACGGCATCCCGCGCCTCAACGTGCTCGACCTGCAGAAAAAAATCCGCTCC
>JBIPMR010000389.1:0-4420 GCA_044369025.1 Luteolibacter sp. | reverse complement strand
CGGATTGTCAGGGGTATCGGGGATGCTTTTGCCGTTTCTAACGTCGATGGTGATATCGACGATGCCGTCGGGGCGGTTGAACCAGGTTGGCTTTTGCGAGCGATGGACACGGAGCATGGCGCGGTTGAAAATCGGGCCGGCGCCGGCGATTCCGGAGATGCCGTTCATCGGTTGTCGCTCGAAGTTTCCGGCCCAGACGCCGACGGTGAAATCCGGGGTGAAGCCGAGGCACCAGTTGTCGCGGAAATCGGAGGAGGTGCCGGTTTTCACCGCGCAGCGAAACGGCAGATCCAGCGGGCCGCCGGGTTGGAAGGCGGGCGCGCGGGCGGCTTGGTCTGATAGAACATCCGCGATCAGCCAGGCGCTGCGGGCGGAGAACCACCTAACAGGCGGGATGGATTCCGCGGGAAAAAGCACGGGCGGAAGGTGATTTCCGCCGCGGGCGAGGGTGGAATAGGCATTGGCCAGATCCAACAGCCGGACGGGCGCGTTGCCCAAAGTGAGGCCGAGGCCGTGAGGTTCGGGGTCGTTTCCCAAGGTGGTGAGACCGAGGTTGGTCAGCAATTCATGCAGCGGTCGCGGGCCGCCGAGGGCGTTGAGTTCGCGCAGCGCGGGAACATTCAACGAGCAGGCGAGGGCGCTGCGCAAGGTGACCGGGCCGCGGTAGGTGCGATCGTAGTTTTCCGGCAGATCGAGCCCCTGCGGCGTGCGGAACGGGCTGGGGATGTCCGCGAGGATGGAGGAGGGCAGGCGGTGGTTGCGCTCGATGGCTAGCAGATAGGTGAAAGGCTTGAGCGCGGAACCGGGGGAGCGCGGTGTTAGGGCGCCGTTGATCTGGCCGCCGCGCGGGTCCTTCCAATCGGCGGACGACACGAGCGCGAGGATTTCACCGGTGGGATTGTGGAGGATGACGACGGCGGCGTGGCGGAGGTTGCTGCTTTTGAGTTTTTCCACCTCCTCGCGGACGATCGCCTCGATGTCCGTCTGCAACGCGAGCTCCAGGGTGGTGGGGATTCGCGAGTGGAGGCCGGGAGGCGGGACGAGCCAGGGCGCGGCGCGGGATGACTTGAGCGGGCGCAGCACGGGGTTTTCCGAAAGCGCGATGGCAATACGATGCTCGTCGCAGTTTGCGGCCGAGGAAAGCCGTTGCAGCACGGTGTTCCGGCGGACGACGGCACGCTGCGGGTGGCGGATGGGGTTGAGGCGCGAGGGGGCTTGCGGGAGGCCCGCCAGCAGCGCGCACTCGGCGAGCGAGAGGTCGGCGATGGGTTTTTGAAAATAGAAGCGCGCGGCTTCGGCGGTGCCGATCCGGAGGTTACCGTAGTCGAGGCGGTTCAAATAGGCGGTGAGGATCTGGTTTTTCGTCCAGGTCATTTCCAAGCGGCGGGCGGCGAGCGACTCGCGGATTTTGGTGAACGGGCTGCGGCGCGCGGGCGGCGACGAGATTTTGATGAGCTGCTGGGTGATGGTGGATGCGCCGGACACCACCCGGCGTTTTGCGAGAAAATCCCGGGCGGCCCGCGCGGTGGCGAGCAGATCGATGCCGCCGTGTTGGAAAAACCGCTTGTCCTCGGCCGCGAGGGTGCAGGCGATGAAATCCGCGGGGACGTGCTCCAACAGCAACGGCGCGGCGTGCGACGAGTCCGGCAGCGGCAGGCGGGCGATCATGGCGCCGTGTCGATCCACAAACACCGGCGAAGCGGCCGGATCCGCCAACAGCCCCGGCGGCAGCGGAATCGCAAACGGCACGACAAACCAGACCAGCAAAGCGGCCACCCCGACCGCAAGTAGCAACCGGATCGTCCGCCTTCGCTGGTGTGGCATCCCTTTCAAGCGCGGAAAGATGCGGGAAAAATCCGGGAAATAAACGCAAATTTTCAATTGGAAAGGTCTGGGGAATTGCTGCGTATTTCCCTCGTATGAAAAAACACTTATTTCTTCTGATGGGTTGCACGGTGGGTTTGATGTGGGTGCCGGCCAAGGCGGATGAGACTCCACTGGGTCTGCAAATGGAAGCCATGAACGATGCCTACAAGGGTTTCCGCCGTGAGACCGACCCGGTGAAAGGCGCCGCGCAGGCGCGTGACGCCCAGCAGGCGGTGATGAAATCCTTGGCGGAATCGCCCGTCGTGATCCAGGAAATGCCGGAAGGCCCGGACAAGGTGAAGGCTGCGGTCGAGTTCCGGAAAATGATGGCGAAATTGTTGGTTTCACTTTGTGAGGTGGAGGAAGCGTTCCTCAACGGCAAGATCGACGACGTCGCGAAAATCGTGGACGATCTGAAAGCCCAGAAAAAATCCGGCCACGAGAAGTTCGTCAAAGAAGAGGAATGACCGCCTGACCGCGTTTGACTTTGAAATCAAAAAGGCCCGGACGTGCGAGCGTCCGGGCCTTTTTTTCAAGAAGAATCAAGCGCTCACTCGATGATGACGCGGGTGCCGGCTTTGACCTTGGAAAAGACCACCGGGATGGTGCCGCTCGGCCCGCGCACACAGGCGTGCGATGCCGGATATCGGCGGACGGGCCCGATGTGGTGGCCCACGCCGTCATGGGTCAGGCGCATCCAGTAGCGCATGGGGGCCCCCTCGAACTTACCGCCTTCAGGAATCGGATCCAGGGTGGAATCGGCGTCGCTGTTCACCACCGAGCCCTCGGCGTCGTAGATTTTCCCATACTTGTTGGACTTCTTGTCGACGATTTTTTCGAGGATGTAAAAGGTCCCGGTCGGGGTGGGACGGCTCTTGATCCCGGAGCAAATCGGGTAATCCATCGCCACTTCATCGCCATTCATGAGAAGCCCGCGCTGGGTGGCCAGATTGATCTTGATCGAGGAGTTTTCCGGGTGGGTGCCGGAGAGCAACTCCTGATTTTTCCACACGCTGTGGGTCTTGGGGTAGGCGGGTTCCGCCTTGAAATGATCGTAGCTGCCGACTGGATACGGATTGACCGGTTTGCCATCCTTGATGGTTGCTTCTGCGGGCTTCTGGTTGGCGCAACTGGCCAGCAAGAGCGTGGCGGCGGCGGCGGCAATCTGGGCAAAATTTCGGATCGGGATCATTGGCTGGCGTCGTGGGAAAGGGGAACTAAGGCAGATTTTTAAAAAATGCAATCCCCGTGACCGCGTAGCGTGGTGTGAAATGGGGACTCGCAATGCCTTCAGGCGGCGCTCACATAATGCTGGTGGGGAGCACCTCGCCATCGCCGGGGTGGCGGACGTATTCACTCTCGTGGAGCACGCTCGCTTTGCGCTTGGTGAGCAGCAGCCAGCACTCGCGAGCGGTGCCGAGGACGATGATGGCCACGAAGAAAAGGAAGGTGATGGTGATCACCACGTCGATGCGGGCGTTGAAAAGCGAGGTCTCGGCGGCTTTGAGCGCCTTGCCGGAAAGCCCGCCGGCGATCTGTGCTTCCAGCGTGCGGATGCCGGGGAGGAAGCCGGCGGCGTTGGCGGAGAAAAGTTTCAGGTAGCCGGCGGTGAAGGTCACGACGGTGAGGAAAACCATCGGCACGGCGGTGACCCAGCAGTAGCGCGCCTTGCCCATTTTGATGAGGATCACGGTGCCCAAACAGAAGGCGATGACGGCGAGCAGCTGGTTGGAAATCCCGAAAAGTGGCCACAGGGATTTGGCAATACCGGCGGGATCGAGCGCACCCTGATAGAGGAAGAATCCCCACGCGCCAACGAGCAGGCCGGTGGCGAGGATGTTGCCTAACCACGACTGGGTGTTGCCGAGCCCGGGGGAAATGTTTCCTAGCAGATCCTGGAGAATGAAACGGCCGACGCGGGTGCCGGCGTCGAGCGTGGTGAGAATGAACAACGCCTCGAACATGATGGCGAAGTGATACCACAGCGAGAGCGCGGTGTTGCCCGGGATGACCTTGGCAAACATCTGCGCCATGCCGACCGCGAAAGTGGGCGCACCGCCGACTTTGCCGATCATGTGCGGCTCGCCGAGGTCTTTGGCGAGCTGCTGCATGTGCGCCTCGGTGATGGCGTATTCGGGGCCGAAGGAATTGATCTTGGCAATCTGCGCGGTGACCGCGGCGGCGTCGTTGGGATCGATCGGCGAGTTGATGGCGAAATATTCGCCGGGCTGGAGCGCGCAGGCGGCGATGATGGCCATCAGCGCGACTAACATTTCAACGACCATCGAGCCATAACCGATCAGCCGGATGTCTTTCTCCCGGGCGAGCAGCTTGGGCGTGGTGCCGGAGGCAATGAGCGAGTGGAAACCGCTAACCGCCCCGCAGGCGATGGTAATGCAGACGAAGGGAAACACCGGCCCGGGCACCACGAATCCACCACCGCTGACAAACGGCGTGATCGCGGGCATGTGCAGCGGCGGGGCGAGGATGACGATGAAAAACCCTAACACGGCCACCGTGCCGAGCTTCATGAAGGTGCTGAGATAGTCGCGCG
>JBIPMR010000388.1:0-4424 GCA_044369025.1 Luteolibacter sp. | reverse complement strand
TTTGGAAACTACCTACTCAGTTGCGAGGTCATCACCAACGGCCAGTCGCTGACACGCCAGTGGGGCTCGTTTTACGTCGGCATGCAATTCGTCGAAGTAACCGGGGCGGTCCAGCTGGGCCACCCCAATCCCCTAGGCCTGCCCCTGGTTCGGAGCCTGGAACTGGTGGACGTGCGCGCCGCGTTGCCGGAGGCAGGAACGTTCAATACCTCGAGCGAACTCTACAACGGCACGCACCAGATCATCGATGCTGCCATGCGCGCCAACATGAGCTGGGTGATGACGGATTGCCCGCACCGCGAAAAGCTCGGCTGGCTCGAATGTTCCTACCTGCTCGCCCCCAGCTTCCAGTATCGCTATGACTGCCGCACTTGGATCGCGAAAATCATCCGCGACGTGCGCGACGCCCAGGAGCCCAGCGGCCGGGTGCGCACGGTGGCCCCGGGTTATCCGAAGTTTGGCGACGGTTTCCAGTGGACGGTGGAGTGGGGTGCGGCGGCGGCGCTGCTGCCCTGGCGGCATTACGAGTGGTACGGCGACGTGCAAATCTTGCGCGACAACTTCGAGATGATGCGCCGGTTCACCGACTACATCCAGACCGAGGCCCCGGGCGGGCTGGGCGACTGGTATGATTACTGCCACGGCCGTGCCCCAGGACCCTCTCGCTACACTCCGACCAACCTGTCGGCCACCGCCACCTGGGCGCTTTCCGCCCGGGCGGTTGCCCAGGCCGCCGAAGTGCTCGGCCGTCCCGAAGAAGCGAAGAAATACCATGCGTTGCACTCCCGGATCGCGGCGAATTTCCAGCGGCACTTCCAGGATCCGGTGACGCGCAAGCTCCGACACAGCGGCAGCCCGCAATGTGCCAACGCCATGGCGTTGTGCGCCGGCGTGGTTCCGGCCGCCGACCGCGCGTTGCTGCTAGACGACTTGATTGCCGACCTCGAAAAGCGCGACTGGCAGCAGACTGCCGGTGACGTGGGCCATGTGTATGTGATCCGCGCGCTGGCCGAGGCGGGTCGCTCTGACGTGTTGCACCGGGTGTACTCACGCGATGGCGTCGGCAGTTACGGCGGCATTTTGAAAAAGGGTCTGACCTCCCTGCCGGAGACCTGGGACGCGATGATGGACGGCTACCAGTCTCTCAACCACTGCATGCTCGGACACGTGATGGAATGGTATTATGGTTACGTGGGCGGAATTCGGCAGCAAGCCGGCGGGATTGGTTGGAAGAAAATCATCATCGAGCCAAATCCCGGTGCGTTGACCCACGCCGAATGCACGGTGGAAACACCGGCGGGACGTGTGGTCAGCCGCTGGCGGGTGGACGGAAAACAATTCCGGCTCGAAACCGAAATCCCCAAGGGAGTTGAGGCCGTGGCAATCCTGCCCTCCGGTTCCAAGAAGCCCTTGCACAGCGGCAAACAGACGCTGACAGAGGCACTGTTGACTGAACCGTAAACGTGGAAAAGACCTTTCTGAATAACATCAGATCCTGACTATTTGCTCTTCACGTCCCTTTTTGTGAAACAAAACCAACATGACAATGAAACACCTCGCAACACGAATCATCCTTATTTCACCGCTGCTTCTGGCGCTGAATGGAAGCCTCAATGCGGAGGACTCGTTGCCACCGCTGAAGGACGGCAAGGCACCGACCAACCTGGACGAACTCTGGGGGAATTACGATCCACGCAAGGACTCGTTGGAGACCCAGATCGTGCGGGAGTGGTTGGAAGGAGATATCACTTTCCGCTATGTGGTTTTCACGATTGGCACCTTCAAGGGAACTAAGTCCCGGTTATCTGCATTTTATGCATTCCCGAATGGCGCGAAGAAGCTTCCAGCCATTCTGCAGATTCACGGGGGCGGCCAGTCGGCATCTTTGGATAGCGTCAAAAATTCGGCAACCAATGGCTATGCCGGGCTTTCCATCAACTGGGGCGGTAACAAAATGAAGGTGGGGCCGATGGAAGATGAAGACCCGAATACCGACTGGGGCGCGCTCGATGCCACTCAAAAACACAACGACCACTATGCTGGCGGAAAGCCTGACCCCAAAACGCTGGATGCGGTGGAATCTCCGCGCAACAACAACTGGTTCCTGCTCGTCCTGGCGGCCCGTCGAGGGTTGACGTTTCTGGAACAGCAGCCCGAAGTGAATCCCGAGAAACTGGGTGTGACCGGCCATTCGATGGGCGGCAAGATCACGGTGAACGTTGCCGGAATCGACAAGCGGGTGAAGGCGGCGGTGCCGTCGTGCGGCGGCGCCGGCGGCGTGAGCGGGAAACTGAGCGGAATGCCTGGCGCGGCGCCGAAAAGCGAGAAACTGGATATCACGGAAAACACGATCGAAGATGGGGCTTACATCCCGCGCATCACTTGCCCGATTCTTTACATGGCGCCGACCAATGACTTTGCCGGGCCATTTGACAACATGACAATCAACTGGAAAAACATCGGCAGCAGGAATGTCGCTTATTCGATCGCGCCGCATCTCAACCACCGCAGTATTCCGGAAACTGGCATCACCGGGATTCTTTGGTTCGAGCAGTATCTCAAAAACTCGTTTGTATTTCCGAAGACGCCGGAACTGGTTGTGGATCTGAAGGCATCCGACGGAGTCCCCAAAGTCATCGTGAAGCCCGACCGCCCGGGCGAGGTCGTCAAGGTGGATCTCTACTATTCAGTGGACCCACACTGCCTGACCCGCTTCTGGAGGGATGCGGAGGCAAAGAAGGTGGGAAATACCTGGGTGGCCGATTGCCCCATCCTAAGTGCGGAACAGCCACTTTTTGTGTATGCGAATGTCAGCTATCCATTGAAGGCCGGGGTGATCGGCGAGCGAGGATCCAAGCCTCCCGAAACATTTATCATCAGTAGCCGGGAGGCGATCTATCTGCCGGAAGAGCTACAAGCGGCGCGGGCCGAGGCTACGGATCAATCTTCCCGGATGATCGACGATTTCTCCCGCGGCTGGCAGGATTGGTATCGTCTGGAATGGGGGAATCCCCATGTGTGGATGGCTGCCACCCGCAAGCTCAAAGATCCCAAATGGCGCGGTCCCGCCGGTGCCAGGCTCGTGTTTGATGTCAAATGTCCCAAGGACAATGTCATCGCTGTTTCGGTCAGCCTGAACGATTGGGGCGCCTTTCCGGGCAGGCCCGCAGGCTCCTATACCGCGCGCAAGCCGCTGACCGGTTCCCCCGACTGGCAGACGGTTTCCTTTGCCATGGAAGACATGCTCCCCGACAAACCCAACACGCCCGCGCTGACCTCGTGGGAAACCATTACCGAGCTTTCCCTCAAGCGCACAAAGTCCTTCCTCAAAGACGGGAGCGAGCTGGAATTCGGCGGTGCCGATGGCTGGCAAGCCCCGCGCGAGTTCCGCAATCTCCATTGGGAAGGCGGTGTGGACAACGCCGATGCAACGGCTCCTGCCGCCATGAAAGATGCCGTGCCGAAAAATCTCGATGAGACGATCCAAAAAGCCATCAAGAAGTCCACGGACCTGGAAAAGAAGGCGAACCAATAGGATTGCCTGCGGGCAAACATCTACAACCTTCGAAAGAGACTAAAATGATTGAATTCAATAAGCCTGCGATCATCAAAGCGACATGCGCGGCAATGCTTGTTTTCACATCGGTTGCCGATGCTGGGAATCCGGTGGAGATCAAATCGGACAGGGTGAGTTTGAAGTTTGCCTCCGACGGCAAACCCAAATCCTTCAAGATCGGGGATCGTGAAGGTCTCAACGAACAAAATCCGGGCGCCGGCTTCGAGCTCAAGGGATTCGCCTATAATTATCGCGGCCCCACGTCCTTCGCTTTCAAAGATCTGCAATACGTGGGCAACCAACTGGTCGCCTCGATCGGCCCCGACGTCCGGGTCACCTTCGACCTCCTCGCGACCGAGCACGCCCTCGTTTTTAAAATCGTCCGCGTCGAGGGTGTCCCCCGGCAGAACCGGCTTTGGCTGAAGTTCACCATGAATGTGGCGGACACGATTAAGTCCTTCCCGCTGGATTACATGACCCAAACCAGCGCCACCGGCTGCGAAATCAGCTGGCCTTGGCTCTGGGCTCGTTCGGAGAAAACGTCCCTCGGCGGTTTTGCCCTCTATGACACCGCCGGCGGTCTCACCGAGACCGCACTCGTGCGACACCTCGCCCAAAACGACCTGCTAGCCATGCCCAAAACCGGTGGCCCCGCCAGCCCCGAAGCCGCCAGAAAACAGTTTGCCGAGGCCCAGGCGAAATTAAGCGATCCTTCGATCAAAGCGTTCACCGCCGCCACAGCCACGGGCCAGGCGGTGGAAATCGGCACGGAGCAAATCCGCCTGAAATTCAGCCCCGAGGGCCGAGCGGTTTCGTTCCGCGCCAACGGTAGCGAATTGCTCAACCTCCAGGACCCCGGCCCCGGCCT
>JBIPMR010000387.1:0-4429 GCA_044369025.1 Luteolibacter sp. | reverse complement strand
GCGCACGGTGAGCTCCATCTGGATTTCGAGACTCTGGAAGTGCGCACGGTATAACACCGCCATTTCCTCCAACGGGATGCCTTCGTCGCGCAGCTCTAACATCCGCTGCGCCACAAACGCCGCCTGGCTCCGCGGGTCCGGCAACGCGACCAGCGCCGGTTTGACGCCCTGACCTTCGCGGGAGGATCTGAGGTCTTTTTCAAAGCGGCCGGAGTTGGCGCGGATCGCGGCGTTGGAGAGATCGAGGATTTCCGGCACGCTGCGGTAGTTGGTCTCGATGGTGAAAACTTTGGATCCAACATAACGCTGCGGGAAACTCAGGATGTGATCCATGTCCGCGCCGCGCCAGGAATAGATCGATTGCGCGTCGTCGCCGACGGCCATCAGGCTGTTAGCATCGCCGACGAGCAGGTCGATCATGCGGCCCTGCACCGAGTTGGTGTCCTGGTATTCGTCCACCAGGATGTGGCGGAATTTTTTCTGATAGAGCGCCAGCACGTCGGGCTGTTGTTCGAACAGGCGCACGGTCATGCAGAGCAGGTCGTCGAAATCCATCGAGTTGGTTTCCAACTTTTTCGCGATGTAGCCGGTGCGCACGAGTTCGATTTTCTCGGTCCAATCGTAGAAGTGGTCGTAACGGGCGGCGATCACTTCCTCCAGGGTCGCACCGGTGTTTTCGATGAGGCTGAAGAGGGAAGCGAGCACATCGGGTTTGGGGAAACGGCGCTCCTTGGTATCGATCTCGCAGCTGGCGATCACCGAGGAGAGCAGGGATTTCTGGTCATCGCGATCGAGGATGGAAAACGAGCGGTTGAAACCGAGATCGTCGGCGTGGCGGCGCAGGATGCGGCTGCCGATCGAGTGGAAGGTGCCGGCCCAGAGGTCCGAGGTGTCGTGCGGCACGAGTTCTCTCACCCGCTCGATCATTTCGCGCGCGGCCTTGTTGGTGAAAGTGAGCAGCAGGACTTGTTTCGATTCGATACCGTGATCCAACAGCCAGGCGACGCGATAGGTCAGCGTGCGGGTCTTGCCGGAGCCCGCGCCGGCGATCACCAGCGCCTTGCCGGGTGGCGAGGACACCGCCTCGTATTGCTCGGTGTTGAGCGCCGCCACGTAGTCGATGCCGGATGATGCGGCGGCTTGCGGGCGATGAAGAGTGTATTGGCGGGCCATGAACGGCGGTAAACTGACACCCTAGCGCCGACGAATCAACCTTCTGCCGAAAAACCGTGCGGTCCGGCCATCCAGCGGCGGCGGACGTGGAAAAAGCCATCCGCTTTCACCTCGTGCATTGCGGACGCTGCGGATACCCGCTTGAGTCCGCGCATGCTGCGCCGCTTGGCCATTCCCGCGATTCTTGTGATGGCCATTCTGTTGGCGTCGTCCGGTCTGATGCGGCTGCGGTTTGATACAAACATCCTCTCGATGCTGCCGCCGGGTTTGCCGGAGGTGAAGGGGCTGAAGGCGTTTCACGAGGCGTTTTCCCGGGATGACGAGTTGATCCTGCTCATCGCAGGCGGCGAGGCGGACGAGGGCGGCATGGCTGCGGCTGCGGAGTCGTTGGCCAATCACCTCGAAAGCGCGGGTGTGGTGAAAAGCGCCCGCTGGAAACCGCGCTGGAGCGATGAACCGGAAGGAATCGCCGAACTGCTCGCCTACCTCTGGCTCAACGGCGATCCCGCCGACGCCCAAGCGCAAGCGGCCCGCCTGTCCCCCGCCCATTCCGCAGCGACGCTCGATGCCTCGCTCGCCAAAATCAGCACCGCGATGGAGGGCGTGGACATGGTGATGCTGGCCCACGATCCCTTTGGATTTCTCGCCCACCCCGCCGTCGCCGGGCTCAGTTCATCGGGCCAGGGCGGCGAGGCGTTCGAAAGCCCGGACGGGCGCTCGCATCTGTTATTCGTCGATGCGCCGGCGGTGCTGGACGGCTATCGGTCGGCCGGCGCGTGGCTCGCTCAAATCCGCGCATCGATCGCCACCTGGCAAGCCGCCGATGGCGAAGGGCTGACCGTCCGCCTCACCGGCGAACCGGCGTTTTCCTCCGAAATCGGGATGGCGATGGAAAGCGACCTGAGCGGCTCCATCAGCATCACCCTCGGGCTGATCGGCATCCTGTTCTGGTGGATGCAGCGGCGGCTCAGCCTTTTGTTAGGACTTGTCGGGGTGCTGGTCATCGTCTTCGCCGTCGCGCTGGGCATCGCCGGATGGCTGTATGGCGAGTTGAGCATCGTCGCGCTGAGTTCCATCGAAATTCTGATCGGGCTGGCCGTCGATTACGGGTTGGTGATCTGCCAGGAAGCCAAACTCGCGGGGCACGACAAACAAGCGCTGCGCAAATCCGCCGGGCCGCCGGTGTTTTGCGGCGCCATCACCACCACCGTGGTTTTCCTCGCCCTCAACCTTGGCGGACTGCCCGGTATGGCGCAGCTCGGCACCATCGTCGCCATCGGCCTGTCAGCCGCGGCGGTGGTGATGCTGCTGATCTATCTGCCCTTTGTCGCGAAATTCGGCGTCGATCGCGCACCCGCCGCCGGATCCGGAAAAATCCTGCCGCGCCGCAAGCTGTCGTGGGCGATCACCGGCGGACTCTCCCTAACCGCCGTGGCGGTCCTGCTGGTCCACGGCATGCCGGCCGCCGAGTTTGACTCGAAAATCATGCGTCCGCGCCACAGCGACGCGATGGAATCCTTCGAGCAGGTCCAGAAAGCCTTCCCCAGCTGGAGCGGCAAATCCCTGGGGGTGATCGTCGAAGCGGACAGCGACGAGGAAATGCTCGCGCGAATCCAGGAGGCGCGGCAACGCCTCCTCACCGGTGAAAAATACGGCACCATCACCGACGGCAAGCTGCCCGCCGGTTGGTGGCCGGATCTTGGACTGCAAGTCTCTAACCGCGCGACCATCGCCCGCCTCGCCGCCGATCGCGAGCGCCTGTTGCGCGAGGCGGATGCCGCCGGTTTCACCGATGAAGGCCTGGCGCTTGGGAAATCCGTGCTCGAAGCGATGGCCCGTCAGAGCGAGCAAACCGCGGTGGTTTTCCCCGAATCCGAATCCGCCCGCGAGGTGATGCGCTTGTTTCTCACCCGCAAGGACGGCGGCGGCGGCTATTTGTTAGGCAGCGTCGAACCCGCGCCCGGCGTCGATCCCGCGGGCGAGGGCTTCGACCGCTTCCGCGCGATGACCGGCGGCGGGATCTGGTTGAGCGGTTGGGAGCTATTCAAGCCGGCCATCGCCCGGCTGGTGCGGCATGACATGACGCGCATGTTAGTCCCGATGTTCATCCTGCTCGTCGGCATGATGGTCCTGATTTTCCGCCGCGCGGGCGATGTCGCGCGGGCCCTGTTTGCAATGGCGGTTTCCACCCTGCTGCTGCTGGCCATCATGAGCGTGACCGGACTGAAGTGGAATTTCATCAACCTGATGGCCACCCCGCTGCTGCTGGGCACCGGCATCGACTACGCGATCCACGTCACCCTCAGCCTCCGCCGCACCGGCGGCAATTACAAGGACCTCTGGCAAGGCACCGGCAAGGCGCTGCTGTTCTGCGGGGCGTCCAACGTCATCGGCTTCGGCTCGCTGATTTTCTCGTCCAGCGACGCGCTCGTCAGCCTGGGGGTGGTGGCGGTGATCGGGATTCTACTGAGCATGCTGATTTCGATTTTCCTGTTGCCCGGCTGGCGCACCAAGTCGGAAATCAGCGGGTGAACAGGATGCAAATCGGGTTCGGGGCGGACACCGTGCTGGAGGGCGCACCTAACAGCCCGGTTTCCGGGTCAAGGGAAAGGACGCTGATGGTGTTGGAATCCTGGTGGCCGCAGAGCAGCCATTTCCCGCTCGGATCGATCTTGAAATGGCGCGGGGTTTTGCCGCCGCAAGGGGCGTGTTGCAGGAAGGTCAGCGCGCCGGAGGCGGGATCGCGCTGATAAACGGCGATGGAGTGGTGGCCGCGGTTCGATGCGTAAACGAACTTTCCGCTAGGATGCACTTCGACTTCCGCGGTGGTGTTTTTCTCTTTGAAATCCGCAGGCAACGTCGGGACGGTGGCGAGCGGGGTGAGTTTTCCGGTTCCGGCCTGGTGGCTGGCGGCGAGCACGGTGTTGTCGAGTTCATTGATGACGTAGGCGTGTTTTTCATCGGGGGAAAACGCCATGTGCCGCGGACCGGCACCGGGTGCGGTGGCCAGCGGCGGCAGTGGCGCGCCGAGTTTCGAGGACGCCGCATCGAATGGATAGATCAGGATTTGATCCAACCCGAGGTCCGGCACGAACAGGTGCTTGTTGGCCTTGTCGAAATACACGCCGTGCGCATGCGGGCCGTTTTGGCGAGGTTGGCTCGGGCCGCTGCCGGTGTTGGCAATCACGGAGACCAACTCGCCCGGAACGCCCTTGTCATCGAGCCGCACGGTGGAAATCCGGCCGTCGCCGTAGTT
>JBIPMR010000386.1:0-4433 GCA_044369025.1 Luteolibacter sp. | reverse complement strand
GGACTTCGCGCCGCTCGTTCCCGAGGTGAAATTCTTCTTCGGCAGCGAGTCGCTCGCCCGCACCCGCCGCGTCAAAGCCCCGGCCGATCTCACCTTCGGCAACGACTCCGGCGGCCGCGACGAGACCGCCGAGGAAACGCTCGCCGCCCTCCGCGAACGGCAGCGCCTCGCCCTAACACCCCAACGCGCCGCCCGCCTCGTCGCCCGCTTGTTGCCGGAAAAATCCGGCGTCGTCATGACCTCGGATTTCGCCGCCGCCGACCTCGATGAAATGCTCGATTTGCTCGCCATCGCCGCCTACGAGCACGCCGTCACCGCCGATGGCCAGCGCGTGAAATGGACCATCGACGGCCCCGGCAAAACCACCGGCCTCACCCCCGAAAAAATCCCCGCCGACCCTCACGCCGGCTGGAACGTCGAGCGATTTCAGATTCGAAGAAGTTGATGGTGGATGGTTGATAGTTGATGGAAAGAAAAAGAACTCCCGCCAACTTCCCAACCACCTCTTCCTCTTCCTCTTCACTATCAACCATCAACTCTCAACCATCAACCTCTCCCATGTCCGATCCCAACTGGCCCCGCTTCTGGTCCGACGTCCCCGACGACGACCGCCCGGCGATCCGCGAAATCCTCGCCGAGCTCATCGGCCGCGGCACCTTGCTCGGCGGCAGCGGCGCGGGCCGCGATCATTTCCTGCTGGCCCGCGATCACTATCAGGAACACTTGAAGGACTATCTCGCACCGCTCGGACTGGAACTGATCATCGACGACGATTTCTCCATCCTCCAGGCCCGCCCGCGGCCCGAGGCCTGCCATTTGCTCGCGCAGTTCACCAAGGATGAAACGTTGCTTTTGTTAGTCCTGTGGCGCGTCTGGGACGATCACCGGACGAACGAGGCCAGCAGCGCCGTGATCCTCACGGTCGATGAGTTGTGGACACGCTTCCGCAACACCTTCGACAAGATCGAGCCGCCGGAAAAAACCCACCTCGACTCGTTGTTAGGCCGCCTGAAACGCCATCGCCTGATCCGCACCCACAAGCCGGACGGCGCGCTCCAGCTCGGCGAAACGCTCATCGAAATCCTCCCCAGCCTGCCGCGGGTGATCCCTTTTGACAGCCTTGAATCCTGCCTTGCCCGTGCCGCCCTCTATCAACCCGCCGCCGAAGCCTGAAATGAAGACCCGCGTCCACCTCAGCCGCATTCTCGCCATCAACTGGTATGGCTACCGGCGTTTCATCGACGTCTCCGGGCTGTCGCTCATCACCGGGGCTAACGGCTCGGGGAAAAGCGTGCTGCTCGACCTCATCCAGTTCGTCATGTTAGGCGAGTCGCTCAGCCGTTTCAACAAGGCCGCCGCCGGTGCGGGCAGCGGCCGCTCGCTGCGCGGATATTGTTTGTGCGACACGAACACCCAGGGAAATGACGGCCAGGAACGCTACCTGCGCCCGTCAGGCGTGACTCTGGCAGGTTTGGAATTCGTCTGGCCGCTGGCCAAAGGCGAGGAAACCCCGCGCCGCGAAACCTGGGGTGCGCGCATCGAATTCGAAGGCCCGACCGCCAAGGCGCGCACGCTGTGGTTCACCATTCCCAACCGCCTCGAACGCGAGGATTTCCTCAGCGCCGAACTCGATCCGGACGCGGTTGCTTTCATGTCCGAAGACGAGTTCCGCGTGCATGTGAAGCGCGATCTCGGCGGCGAGGTTTTTGATCGACAAGCGTCGTATCTCGATGAAATGGGCTCGCGCAGCCACCTCGGGTTTGATCGGGTGCAGATGAACAAAACCCTGCCGAACTCGATGGCGTTCCAGCCGGTCGAGTCGTTCGAAAAATTCATCCGCGACTATTTGCTGGAGCCGGGCTTGCCGGACGTCAAAGCCGTGCGCGCCAGTGTCGATGCGCACCGCCGCGCGCAGGAACGGTTGGAGAAAATGCATGACCAGCACGCACGGCTCGTCCGCATCAGCGAGCGGCATCTGGAATACGTCACCGCCCGCCGCGACGCGCGGCTGCACGCCCATTTGCGCATCGCGCTGGGCCACGAGCAGAAGCTGGAAAATCTAACTTCACGGCAGTCCGAGCTGGCGCAACTTCGGTTCCAAAACGCCGAGACCCGCGCCGATTACGAATCCGCATTGTCCGAGCGCAACGAGCTCGACTCGCAACTCGCCAAGATCCGCCTCGTCGCCGGCAACGATCTTCAAATCACCCGCCTCGCCGAGGATCGCAGCCACCGGGATGAGGTCGCCCGCGAGTTGGACGCGCTGCGCGAGACGGAGAAATCCGCACGGCAGTTTCTCCACGACCGCACGCAGTATTGGAAACAATGGCTGCGGCTCGCGCAGGAATTCGGGCTGGAGGAACCGGAATCCGCCGCCGATTGGCTCAAGCAAATGCAGGGTGCCGACGAGTCCGCCGCGCTGGACGCCGCCCAGCGGATGCCGCGGATCTATCAGTCGCTGGTCAACGACGCCCGCGAGCGGCTGCGGCCGGTCGAGGAGGAGATCAAGGTGCTGGAAAACCGCGAATCCCGCCTGCGCCGCGAGTTGGATGATCTCGATCACAAGGGCAGCGCCGCGCCGTCGCCGTTGTTGGATGCGTTGAAATCCCGCGGCCAGCGTGCGGATGCGTTCGGCCGCGTGATTGAAGTGAAGGCCGAGGCGGAGCCGTGGTGGCCTTTGTTGGAGTCACTGCTAGGAAACAAGCGTGGCGCGGTGCTCGCTGAAGATTTTAAAGCGGCCTGGGAACAAGCCCGCCGCATCGGGCACGTCGAGGAACCGCTTGTCCATTCTGGAGAACTTTCCGGCTCCAAGGACGCGAAGCCGGGAACGGTCGCCGCGTTTTTCGAGACCCAACACGAGCTCGCGAAAGCGTATCTCCAGCATCTTTACGGCGATCTCATCGCGGTGGAAAAAGTCAGCCAGCTCGACTCGCATCCGCGGGCGTTTTCCAAAGATGGCTGGCTCAAGGATCCGCCGCATCGACAACATTTCCAACCGGCCAAGGAGTTCACCATCGGCGAGGAAGGTTTGCGGCGGCTGAGGACCTTGCGCCAGGACGAGCTTGCGGAGGTGAAGGAGGAACTCACGTTGAAACTTCGGCTGCGCGAGGATTGGCGGACTTTCCTGCATCGCGGCGAGCAGTGGACGCTCGACAAAGCGGATCCGCCGGCCGGCAGCTCGAAGCTGCGGGATTTGCCGAGGCTGCGGAAAGAACTTGCCCAGCTCGACGAGACGATCCGCCTGCTCGCCACGCCCGAGCGCGAGGCGACGGTGGAGAAACTGCGGGTGTTGGAGAAGACGTTCCAAGGCGTCATCGAACGCACCGGACGGCTGGCGAACAGCATCGAGAAATTCGCCCAACAGGAGCGCGTGTTGCAGGACAGCATGGCCGCGCTGTTGGAGGATGAAGCGGCCTCGCTCACCCAGCGCCAGCTCAGTCGCGAGTCGCTGGAAGGCGTGCGCGACGCGGAGATTTCCGAACTCATTACTGCTGCTAGATCGCAGTTTCCCAGATGGCAGCAACGGCTTGATGCGTCTTCAGAAATGGCCCGCATCCGCGAGTTTGATTCGGACAAGGCCCGCCGCGACCGCGATTTGGAACGCCATGCCTTGGCCGAGAAACATCCTGAAACCGCCGAGGCGTTCGATCCCGGCGATGATGAAAACTCCCGCTACGACGCGCGGCGGATCGAGCTGGAATCACACGAGCTGGAGAAATACACGGCCGCCGCCGAGGATGCCCGCAAGGAGTGGGAAGACCGGCTCCAGCATCAGGTGCTCGACGTGCTGAAAGAAAAGTTAGACGAGGCCGAGCGCACCAAGCGCGAGCTCAACCGGGCGATGGACCACGACATCGGCGGCTGGCGCTATCAGCTATCGATGAAGGCGGACCGCAGCCACAGCGCGATCTGGGCGCTGGTGGAAAAAGGGCTGAATCCCGGGCTCGAACTTTTCGCATCCGGCGCGAAAGAGGAAATCGAGAAGGCGAAGGCCGCGCTGATGGCCGCGATTGAAAACTCGGAGGACCCGCGCCAGCAACGGGCGCTCGATTACCGTTACTATCACCACTGGGACATCCAGGCGACGCCGACCGGCAAGGGCGAGGGGGCGGCGATTTCCCTCAACCGCAACGCGAAGAAACAAAGCGGCGGCGAGAACCAGGCGCCGTTTTTCGTCGCGATGTTAGCTGCGTTCCAGCGGGTTTACGACCTCGGTCCGCGCGAGTCGCGGAAGAATCTCGGGATCGTCATCATGGACGAGGCGTTTTCGAAATTGTCCGGCGACCGGATCGATTCGTGCCTCGATCTTGCGAGAAATTTCGGCTTACAACTCATCATGGCCTTCCCGGAAGACCGCCTGCCGACGATGATCCAGCACGCGGAAACCGTGGTGCAATGCCGCGTCGAGCGCAGTTACGACGAGAAGAGCGGCC
>JBIPMR010000385.1:0-4438 GCA_044369025.1 Luteolibacter sp. | reverse complement strand
GCCGAACGGTGTGAAGCTGAAACGAACTCTCCCAACATCGGCGCTAGCCAGGGTCACTTGCAAAACCCGGCCATCGGCGGCAGGCAGCGGATTCGCAAGGTGGTAGATGGCATGATGAGGGAGTGACGCAGCATTCTGCGGCTCTTCCCAAATGGCAGGTGCTGATCTCCACTCCGCTTCCAGCAGCGGGCTGTCTTCACCGTGATTGTATTTGTGCGGTGTCCGACGGTCTGCCTGGCTCCACGCGATTTTCAATGGTTGTGAGGCGACGGTGAAGGTCGGCGTGACGGCGAATTTGCCATTTCCCTGTCGCCCTACCCGACCCTGGTTTTTCGCATCAGGCAGCACTTCGAGACGAATGGTGCGGATGGCCTGGTTGGGCAATGGGAGATGGAGCGTGAGCTTTTCGTCCTTCTGCGGCGGCCCGCTAAAGACCACGGAGTGATCGGTAGCAATCTCGTGAAGGGTGCCCTTGTCCGCTGCGATTTCCTTTGGGATGAGTGAACTCCATCCGGTAGGGTTGGCGGCAAGAAATGAACCTGCCTGTTCAGTCCAAAGCTGGAAGGCAAGCTCGTCCCTTTTCGACGCAGAAAGCAGCTCCACGGCCGAGTCTTGCAGGGCGGTCAGACGTTTCTCAGTCGCGGCATTCTTGGTATAAATCTCCGGCGGAAATGGCCAGTCGTTGTTCGAACCCGGAAGATCTTTGTTTGGAGTGTAAGCGTAGTCCGAGTAAACACCCCACTGGCGCACATCGGCGAAGAACGCTCCTAACGAATAGAAATCCTTGGCCGTGACGGGGTCGAACTTGTGATCATGACACTCGGCACATCCGGTGGTGAGGCCGAGCCATGCCGCGCCCACGGACCGCACCCGATCGCCCATGGATTTTGCGAGATATTCTTTTGCTTGAGCTCCGCCTTCACGAGTCATGAGATTCAAGCGGAGGAATCCGGTTGCGACAAGCTGTTCGTCGGTCGCATTCGGCAAGAGGTCACCGGCAAGTTGCTCCTTGGTGAATTGGTCGAAGCGCTTGTTGTCGTTGAAGGACTGGATCACATAGTCGCGATAGGGAAAAACCCGTGCATTCTGATCTCCATGATATCCGACCGTGTCTGAAAAGCGGACGACATCCAGCCATGGCACCGCCATCCGCTCGCCGTAATGGGGAGACGCAAGCAGGCGCTCGACTTGCTTTGCGTAAGCCGTGGGACTTGTGTCGGCAAGGTAGGCATCAAGCTCGGCCACCGAGGGAGGAAGGCCGGTCAAATCGAGGGAGAGTCGCCGCAACAAGGTCGCCTTGTCGGCCACGGGGGAGGGTTTGAGTTTCTCGGCTTCAAGGGTCGCCAGAATGAAGGAGTCGATGGGGTTGAAGACTTGATCGGCCTGTTGAGCCAGTGTCGGAATCGCGGGCCTGACAATCGGCGTGAATGACCAGTGCTCTTCGTATTTCGCTCCCTGCTGGATCCACTCACGGATCAGGGATTGTTGATGCGGCGTGATGACCTTGTGGAAATCCGGCGGCGGCATGATGACGTCCGGATCAGTCGAGACGATGCGCTTCATGATCGCACTTTCGTCAGGCTTGCCGGGGACGATCGCCCGTTCCTCGGAGTCCTTCAACTTCGCATAGGCACCTTCGGGCGTATCCATGCGGAGGTCCGCCTTGCGGTTCTTCGCATCGAAGCCATGGCAGGCAAAGCAGGTATTGGAAAAAATCGGCCGGATGTGCGCGTTGAAGGAAATCTCTTTGGGAAGAGCCTCTTCAGAAACAGGTGGTGTCGCAGCGAGGATTTTTTGATCACTGCTGGAAATGAGGATCGCTGCGACAACGGCGAAAGAAGATCGAGATTTCATTTGGCAAAAATTCGGATTTCGTTGAGGCCACCGCCGTGATTGGGGTCTCCCGGCAGGCGATCTGGATGGCGATAGTAACTGATTCCCACAAGTTTGACATAGCGGGCATTCACGGCAGGAAAGGTGAAGGATTCAAATGGGAACGCCACTCCAGGTGGCGGCAGATCCGGGATGCGCTGGAGTTCGGCTCGCAGGACCTCTTGAAAGTCTTTCCCGTCGATAGAGGTCATGATTTGGATTTCACCGAATCCCCGGTCACCATAGGTTCGGTTGCGCGTGTTCTGGAGGTCGATGCGGCCGATGGTTTCCGCGTTCAAGAGATCGACGGTGAATTCGCCAGCTTCGCCGTTCGGTGCCAGCCAGAATGACCAATCGCCGGGTAAGCCGGAGTCGTTCAAGCGGCCATCGGTGAGTGTGTGTGGAGGGAAAACATTGCCATGCATCTTCGCATAGAAGGCCGGGCTGGTGACGGGTTTGCCCAAGGCAAGATTTCCAGCTTCCAGACTGCTGCTGCTGGAAGCGGGCAGTCTTCGGGCGGAATCGGCAAGATCGATCCGGTAGTCTCCGAGTGTCGAGATGAGTCGCGTGTTTCCACGATCGCGGACGATGGCGAGTGAGTCGCCCGTGGAAAGTCGTTTCCGGGGTGTGTCTTCCGCAGGGATCTCGATTTCCCCATCGAAAACTTCAGTCAGGATCACCGGCCCCTCGACACCGGATCCTACCGCGACGCCAAACTCGGTGCCAAGATCGGTAATGCGTCCGGCGGGGGTGTCGAGGTGGAATCCATTCACCGGCTTCGGAACTTTCACCGATGCGCGACCGTGGGCAACCTGCATGGAAGTGGCCGATGTCACTTGAAAGCGGCATGGGCCCTCAAGGATGACCCGGACACCACTCTGATAGGTGATTTCGGCGTATCCGGAAATCAAATCGAGCGGACCCGTTAGGGAAGCCGGAGTATCTTGACCGGACCAAATCGCGGCGGTGCTGCCTGTGAGTTTGGCGACAGGGTTCTTTGAGAGGCTGAATACCGCCAACAGCGCGATGGCGGCCGCCAATCCAAGTGCGGCGGGCCAGTAGCAGCGGCCCGGAGCGGGTGGCTGGGTCGCAACGACCGTTTCCACCCTCCGCTGACGGATGAGCGCGGCATGGATGCGGAGCCCTTTCCGATAGTGGCTGCGGGCTGACTGGGAATTGAGCAGGGTGGCGTTGAGCTCAATGACTTCAGAGTCTCGCAGAGCCTCGTCGAAGAGGCCTTGCAGCAATGCGTCGAGGCGTTGCGGATCGTAGTCGGGATTCATGACGGGGATTGGTTCAGTTTTCCCTCCACGCACGCTTCCAGCATGAGGCGAATCCGGTGGAGCTGCCCGGATAGGGCACCGGGGCTGAGATTGCGGGTGGTGGCCATTTCATGGACCGATGAATTCGGCTGATAACGGTGGAGAATCAGCTCGCGTTTTTCTTGGGGGAGCTGGTCCAAGCAATCGCCTAAAGCGCGATCCAACGAGATGGTTCCTTCAAGATCCGGATCATCCTCGCTGGCCAGCAAGTCGACCAGGTCGGAATCGAACACATGCTTGTCGCGGGAGGCATCCCGTCGCGCGGCTTTCACTTGAAACCACGCGATCCGGCAGGCCCAAGGCATGAACGGCTTCGACTGGTCATAGTCGGCAGCCTTGCGCCAGAGCACCAAGTTGGTCTCCTGGAGCACATCATCCGCCAAGGCCGGGTTGGGCAAGAGGCTGAGCACGTAGGCATGAAGCGCCGCCTGATGACGGGTGATCAGCGCGACAAGGTTTTCCTGCGGGTCTTTGGGTTGGCTCGGCATGGTTTCATGAGTGTTACCAAAAACCTGCACAATCTTACGCAAAAACATTCAAGTTTTCTCAGGTTGTGAACCCGACCGATTTCATTCCTCGGTCTCGCCAAGCAAACTGGTTGCGAACCTACGGGGTCTGGACCGGTCAGGCTTGGCTTCCGGTGTCGTTGACAAGTTGGCTGAGCTTCTCAAGCCCGGATGACTCGTTGAATCACTGCGAGAGTTTGGAACGACTGGAAAACAAAAATTCGCTCCAAGGAGAAACCCTATGGAACGTGACGGCAGCGTCCAGAGAAGGCTTGTCGAGAACGGCAGCAATACCAACGCCCGCAGCCCGGCCCAAAAGCTTTGGGAACATACCCGGCGCCGCCGCAGGCCCAAAGCCTGATGTCTCAACTCAAGCGATCCTTGAGGAACTGAAGCGACCCAACGAACTCCAACGCTGAGAACAGCAAGATCGCAGAGCATGGGCGATGTATCGCGCACGGGGAGGCCGATGAAGAAAGCCTGTTTTAAGTCGCCAGCGTCAGACAGGATGCGAGAGCCGCGCGGAAAAGAGCAAAAATGCACAAAACCTCCCATTTGTGTGATCATACGATGTGATCACCGCCCATTCCCTCAGTGACTAAAAAGCCCCAAACCGTTAAGGCTTAGGGCTTTGAGAGTGGTTGCGGGAGTAGGATTTGAACCTACGACCTTCAGGTTATGAGCCTGACGTTCATGCATGTATTTGCTATATTTTTGAAATTGCATGCCTAAATACAT
>JBIPMR010000384.1:0-4445 GCA_044369025.1 Luteolibacter sp. | reverse complement strand
TAGCCTCTGCGAGCCATGCGGATACTGGATTCGCCCTCCGCAGGTGCCAGCTCCGCGAGGATCTTGCGCAGGCGTTTTGCGTTGGCGCGCACCAAGGTGTTGAGCGACGTATCGAACGCCTCCCCGATTCCATAACACTCAAAAGCAATGCGGTACTGTGAAATCAGGTCGCCGCGCCCCGCGAGGGTTTCTTCAAACAAATAGCACAGCAACTGCCGGAGTTTGGTCGCTCCCGCCAGAGGGAGGCTGCGTTCCAGACGGGCCAGTTCCGCCCGCAAGGACCGCTCCCGCCAGGAACCGGCCGGCTTCTCACGGCTTGGGATTGAGGAAGGGATCATGGGCGGGCTCTTCAAACATCGCGGGACGACCGTCGCCCGACGCGGCCGGCCACCGGCAGCAGGGTTTCGAAAGACCCATCTTTCGGCCTTGAACGATCAAGCCCCCGCTCTACGGCCAAACAAGGCGGATTTCCAGAAACCCCGGGTCCTTCATGCAATTTTTGCGCATGTCCGCCCTCCTCCGAACCGGACGGGCGGATTTGCCTCCGGCGACGTCCGCTTCGCTCCCATTCCCGCATCCGGCTCTCCAGTCAGTGGTTTGCTCCGTTACGGAGGCCCGCGAAGGCTGTTTCCCGGGCGCCGAGCAGGCAAAAGAGCCCGAGCTTCTTGAAAATGACGGTCTGCCAGGTCCATGTCCACCGTGCGGGTTTTGTCGGGAAGACCCGGACTTTCACCGGTTGATTTCATGGATGGGCGTTCGCACGACCGCGGGTTTCAAAACCCGCCGCCCATGGCAGGTAAAAGGAAAGCCCGAAGGACAGTCTTTCCCAGCCCATGGCCATGCGAGTCGCAGACTCGCGGTCCCAGCGCTCCGACCTAACGGTTCCGGCTGCGTTCGGAATCGCGGGTGCGCTCTTTTTCGGATTCCGCCGCCTTGGTTTTCTCCTGCTGGCGCTGGGTCTCCTGGCGTTCACGCTGGCGGGATTGTTCCTGTTGGCGCTCGCGGTCTTGCTGTTGTTGGCGCTGGGACTCTTCCTGCTGGCGTTGGCGACCGCGCTCCTGCTGGCGCTCCGCTTCCTGCTGCTGCTGTTGTTGTTGTTGTTCCATTTGCCGCTGCGCGCGTTCCTGCTGGCGTTGCATTTCCTGCTGCTGTTCCGCCTGCTTTTGACGCGCGGATTCGCGGGCCTCTTCGCGTTGGCGCTGTTGTTCGACCGCCTGCTCGCGGACTTCGCGCGCCTGTTTTTCCGCCTGTTTTTGGAGAGCGGCTTCACGCGCCTGCTCGCGCTGACGCTCCTGCTGTTGTTGATCAGCCTTCTGCCGGTTGGCGGCCTCACGAGCCTCGTTCGCCTGTTGGGCCTGGCGCAGTTTCTCCTGCTCGGCCTGGTGTTTTCTCAGATCATCCATTTGCACACCACGGGGAGCGTCGTCCGGCTTCCGGGCGGATTCACCCCGCTCGCGCGGACGGGCTTCGTCCGACTTGCGCGCTTGCGACAGCGCATCCTTGTTTTTCAAGCCGGACACTTTCTCCCGGGATTCCCGGGATTCCCGGGATTCCTGGGGGCGTGGCGCTTGCGGCTGTTTCGCCGTTTCCTGTTGGACGCGCGGATCACGGTCTAACTGCCGGGGTTTCGCCGCAACCGGACGCGGGTCCGGGGTCTCCTGCCTCGGTGGGCGCGGCGGCGCGGCGGGTGCTTCGGCATCCGGTGGTTTCAAATCGGCGGCCACCGGCGGGAGCGGACGGGACTCGCGGACCGGATCCGGTTTCCGCGCGGGGGTGGATTCCCCGGCGACCCGATTTTCTGTTGGACGCTCCAAGCGGGCGGGCTGCTCGCGTGGCGTGCGATCCGCGATTTTTCCGGGGTCTCGTTGTTTCACCGGGGTGTCGGTTTGTTGCTCCACTTGCTTGCGGTTTTCCTCCAGGCGCTCGGCGCGGCCCTGTTTGAATTTTTCCGGGCCGCCGAGTTCTTCCATCGAACGACGCGCGATGCGTTGTCCTTCCTCGCGGTTCTTTTTGAAACGATCGGCGATCTCCGGACGGAGCGGTGCGTTGCGCTCGACCTCCAGCTTGTCGATGCGCTCCTTGACCCGCGCCGGCCTGAGCCCATCGTTCCACGCGGCACCCATGTTAGGAGCGGAGACCATCAGGTGATCGCCCTTGATCCGGGAATGCATGCCGGAAGACTCGCGGTTCTGGCGCGCGCGACCTTCGAGCTCCAACCGATAGAACGGGATCGGACGTCCGAGGCGTTGGTTGATTTTCTGGAATTGAGGGCCGCCGCAGATGACCTGGCGGTCCACCAGATGGATGGAGGTGATGTTGAGCGTGCCCTTGATGAAAAGCGAATTGCGGGAAACCGGCAGGCAATGCTGATAGAGCGGACTGCCGAAGTGGCGGATCTCCACAAAATTGAAACACACGGCACCGATGCCGAATTGCTCGTCCACCGTGGAATCCCAGCGATGGTTGCGATAGGCCATCGTTTCCGGCGGCAGCGGGGCCCAGCCGATGTGGCTGCCGCTTTCACGCCAGGAAACCCAGCAGGGAGCCCATTCGGTGCCGGGCACCCAGACCCAGCCGCGGCCGCGAACCAGGGCCCAGCGGCCGTAGTGGTAGGTGGCCCAGCCGAAGGGTTCTTCCGAAACCCAGGTCCATCCGCGATCGCTGCACACCCAGCGGCCACGGCTGTAGGGCCTCCAGTTGGAATCACTGACCACCGCTGGTTGCCAGACGTAGCCGTAATCCGGTGTTTCGTACCAGGATCCGTAGGACGAGAGCGAGTCGTAGAACATGCCGTAATCGGCGACCGGCACGGTGGATTCGGTGACCACGAAAGGAATCGCCTCGCGCCCCGCGAGCTCGCGGTCGCGGTCGTTGAGTTCCACGCCGCAGTCTGTTAGCAAGGCTTCCTTTTCCTCCAGGTCCGCTTGGATCTGTTGGAGCTTGCCTTCGCGGTTGGCCAGTTGCTGTTCACGCTGCCGGAGCGCCTCCGCTTCGGCCGCGGCGGACTCGCCTTGTTGGCGCTCCAGTTCCAAGCGCTCGTCTTCGATGAGCATCCGCTCGCGCTCGATGGCTTCGCGCTCGGCGGCGAGTTTTTGATCCGCGAGCTGCCGCTCGAGCTCCAATTGCCGCTCAATCGCGTCGTTGGCTTTTCGCTCGAGTTCTTCAAGCTGGCGCGCCGTGCCGGATGACGGGTTGTCGCAGCCCGTTGCCAGAAGGAGAAACAAGGCTGCGGCGGGGATCGAATATCGATTTTTCATGGGAGTTCAGGGAGTCCGGCAGCTTCGACGGAATCCGCCGCGATTCGATTCAGGAAAATTCCATCGATGCTCCCGACGTTGGAATTTCGAAAACCACATGCGGGGGCACCGAGCCGTTGACGGGTATTTCACGGCGCAGCAGCCGGCAGCCGAGCACCTGTTCGAGCATGCGGTGTTCCATCACCGCCGCGCGCGGATAACGCTCGAAGATCCGCTGGAGCGGGTTGTGGTATTCCTCCATCCGGAATCCGCCATCGGGCGTCGCCCGGGCTCTGCCGAAGCAACCTTCCTTCATCCGCAAGGCGGCCAACTTGGCGGCCCTTTCCAGCGGAGATGCGTATTTCCCGAGCCGCTTCTGCCAGATTTCCCGCTGTTTCTCGAAATACTGGAAAAGCAGTTTGTCGGGCAGGCTTTCACCGTAGAGCGACTTGAGTTCGTCGAACAGATCGAGGGTGAAATTCACGCCGGCATCGGGGAAAAGCCCGTCCGCCCTGGCCGTGAGTTGATAGAAAATCTCCGGCCGGCCGACCGCCGTGCGCGGGATGCGGATGCGGCTCAGGTAACCGATTTTCCGCAGCTCCTCGCACTGCTGCTTCACCGCCATGTAGGAGGCCCCGACCTGCCTCGAGAGCTCGCTAACAGGCAGGCCGCCGGCGAGCTTGAGTTCTTCGAGAACCTTGCGCCACTGGGGTTTGATCAGGTCTTGGAATACCGGGAGAAGCATGGCTTGGAGGCCGAGGTTCCGGAAATTCCGCCGAACAGGCAACCTGGAACTTCCCGGAATCCGCAGCCCGCCGGTTCAGCGACGTTGGCGCGTCACCCGAATCGGCACCAGGGCCGGTGCGCGCTGCGGAAGCGCCTTGGCGGTCTCTTCGCTCACCCGCTTGAACAGAGCCAGCAGGGATGCGGTGAGGAAATACTCTTTGAGAGGCGCCTCACGGCGTTCTCCATTGCGATCCATGCGGGTAATTTTCATGATATTTCAGATTCAAAGTCCGGTTGGCGACTCATTCGCCGATTGGACAACCGGGCCTACGCTTGCAGAGTCCCTGGCGCAAATTGAAATCGCCGATGCTTGCGAGAAATTCCAACAAACTTCTCGATTCCCCGTCCCGGTTCGTCTCTACATCCTCGCCCCATGTTCGCCCGCAC
This sequence comes from Luteolibacter sp., assembly GCA_044369025.1. Lineage (GTDB taxonomy): Bacteria > Verrucomicrobiota > Verrucomicrobiia > Verrucomicrobiales > Akkermansiaceae > Luteolibacter. The sequence continues at coordinate 36 of JBIPMR010000384.1, read as the reverse complement.
CGGCATTCTCCTCGTTGTTTCCGGCCCCTCAGGATC
>JBIPMR010000024.1:0-13643 GCA_044369025.1 Luteolibacter sp. | reverse complement strand
TCGGGTCAGGCGGCTGTAGTGGCTCATATGGCTTTCGGTTCGGTTTGGCGATTGAACCAGAAGCCTCACACAGCCCCTGGCCCATTGCCAACCTTGCCGATTGCGCTAGCCACTTGAATCCGCCAAGAAAAATTGAAGAAGCGGTTCGTCCCGGCCGGAAAACATCCAGCGGCAGGTAGCTGCTACCAATTCGATCGAAAACCGTGGTGATGGGGAATGCTTCCCAGAACACTCAGCAGAACTCCACGGCGGGCTTTCCTGTGGCGGATTGGGCGCGCAAGAATGCGGGTACGTCGCCAGCAGGGCGAGCCATGCGGCGATAAGAACATCCTATAAAATGAGGATACTCAAAATCGAGGAACCTTTCACAAAATAGTCCCTGCCTGTAACGCCACCGTGATCGGCCGCCTATCCTATGAAATGAGGATACCCAATTCCGAAGAATACGGCACCGTGGGCAGTAGTCCATTTGACAACCTGCCACTACCTTCTTTTCCCAAAAGCCCACCCCATCCGCTCGTGATCCAGAAATCCATCACATCCATTCATCATCCTCTCCGAATTAAGGCATGCCTGACGCTATCCGGTCTTTTCGCAGCGCTTGCCATTCAACCGATCTCAGCAGAGCTTCCGATGTTACAGGATCCGCCATGGTTGGGGTATCACGCCGTGTATGCCAACAAGAACTACGAGTTCAAAATCGCCGCCGCTGATGGGAAAATCACTCTCATTCCCGTAGGTGACGGCGCACCAGTTTTGGGAAATTTGCTCATCCACATTGATTTAGGCATCGAGGAAACCTTGCCCGACGGGAAGACCGTCTTAAAGCCGGTTCGGGCGGTAACGATTGAGTCGGCCGATCCAGCCACCGATCAACTTGGCAAATCTATCCTCCGTGCAAAGACGGTTGACGACGCCAGCCTCGAGATCACCATCGAACAATCACGTGGCATTGTTTTCATTGGGAGTCGCGTGCTAGACCCAGGCACGATCAAGAATCCCGTTCGTGGTTTTGTCACTGCCGTTTTCCCCAATGTCAATCCACCTGCCACGGTGGAGAACAACCTCGGAGAGGTCAATGAGCGGGACGCCAAAAGGGCCGCTAAAAAAGAGGCCAAAGCGGCTGAAGACAAACTCAAAGATGATAGCGTTGACTTGAAATGGACCGATGGGAAGAGGCAGAAACTCACCTTCGAGAAAGTGTTCGATGCCGGCAGCAAGGAGATCAACGGACCCGGAATTGCCGCTGCGGAAATCAAGATCGCCGCTTACGGAAAAAGGAAATTCTTCGTTACAGCGGCACCGGACTCAGCGATGCAGCTTTCCAATGCCAAGCCCGCATCGTTGAGCGAGGGATTTTCGATCCAGTGGTCCCCTGACCCTAACAAAGGCAAGGAAGGCAAGGCCCGCCTCGCCTTCGAGGTCAAGTGATGACCCGCCCATCCGCCGAAATTCCAAAATTCCGAAATCCCAAAAACTAACATAATGTTCCGCAGGCAACTTGAATCCCGCATTCACCACCTTTTCAATGGCCTGCTTGGCATTTCGTTAGGTGCCTGCTGCGCACTGGCTGGGGAAACTCCTCACCGTCATCGCGCAGACATCAACAACGTCGTTTGGAACTCTCCCAGCAAGGACTACAATGGATCCATGCCGATCGGCAATGGCGACCTTGCCGCGAACGTTTGGGTGGAACCGACCGGAGATCTGATTTTCTATCTATCGAAAAGCGATGCATTTAGCGGCGGTGGTCCGGATCCGGAGTTGCTGAAGCTGGGACGGGTTCGCGTTCGTCTTGATAAGCCGCTGTTTCAAGAAGGTTCCACCTTCCACCAGGAACTGGATTTGAAGACCGGCAGCATCACGATTCGTTCATCACTCGGCGATCAGAAGCGGGACGTCCGTTTCTGGATCGATGCGAATCATCCGGTGGTCCATGTTGATATCAACAGTTCGACCCCCAGCACGGCTGAAATCACCATGGAAAGCTGGCGGGCCGAGGGTAAATACCTCCGGGGCGGTGCCCAGAAAGACATCATCCTTCCAACGGATGGACAGACGGTGCGGTGGTATCAACGAAATGTGCACAGCATCTATAAGGATACCATGGTCAATCAGCACATGGGCGAGTTTGTTGATCAATTTCCTGATCCGCTTTTGCACCGCACCTTTGGTGGCCTGATTTCCGGAGAGGGTCTTAAGGCGAAGGATGAAAAAACGCTGGTGACCTCCGCGCCCGCCGGGGAAATTCATCTCCGTATCCATGCCCTCACCGCACAAACAAAAACGCCAGAGGATTGGCTCGCGCAACTGGAGCGGCAGCGAAAGACCGTGGATGCCGTCGCACATGAGAAAGCATGGCCGGCCCATGTCGCATGGTGGGAGGCCTTTTGGCGTAGAAGCTGGATCCACGTGACACCGGCAGGGGACGCGATAGAGGCGGCGGTTCCGAGCATGATTCCCTCCAACGCCCTCAATTTCCGGCTGGGAATCGCCCCCAATAACGGAGAAAAATTTCAAGGCAGGATGGGCCGGGTGAGCCTCTTGAAGCACGCATTGAGTGAGAATGAAATCAAAAAAATCGCAGGCAATCAGTCGGAATCCACCGGGTTGAAACCGGAAGACATCCTGTTCAGTTCCACGCCTGAACTTTATTCGGAGATAAACGATTCCGCCAGTTGGACGAACTCCCAGGAGATGACGCTCGAGGCATGGGTTCATCCGGACAATGTCGGCGCGAATGCGAGGATCATCGACAAGACCATGCTGGGAAGCGACGAGGGATTTCTACTGGATACCTATCCCGGAAACGGCCTGCGTCTGATTGCCGGCAAGAATCGATTCGACATACCCGATTGCTTGAAGGCCGGTGAGTGGAGTCATGTCGCCGTGGTCGTGGATGCCCGCCAACAGCGAATGGAAATCTATCTCAACGGCAAGCGCGTCGCGGGGAACGCTGGCCAAACGAGGCCTATCAACGGGGCCGCTGAAGCGAGTCAGGCCTATGCGCTCCAACGCTGGGTCCAGGCCTGTGCCGGTCGTGGCGCGTATCCCATCAAGTTTAATGGCTCCTTGTTCACCGTTGATGGTGTGGATGCGTTCTGGAAATTTCCCGAAGGCAGCTATGCGGGTCCCGACTATGCGCGATGGGGCGGACCCTATTGGTTCCAGAACACCCGATTGATCTACTGGCCGATGTTGAAGTCCGGGGATTACGACCAGATGGCACCGCTCTTTTCGCTGTATCGGAATATGCTGCCGCTTCTCAAAGAACGGACGCACCGTTATTTTGGCCACGATGGGGTTTTCTTCTCCGAGACCACGCAGATATGGGGACTGAATCGGGATACGGATTTTGGCAAAGGCAATCCGGATTTTTACCCGAACACCGGCTACATGAGATACAACTGGGATTGTGGATTAGAGTTGTCCACGATGCTCTTGGATTATTATCGTCATACCGAAGATGAATCCTTCGTGAAAGAGACGCTGTTGCCTATCGCCGATCAGGTGGTGATCTTTTACGACCAGCATCATCAACGAACTCCGGATGGCAAATTACACATCTCCCCCTCGCAGGCGTTGGAGACCTGGCATGTCGCCGAAGATCCTGTTCCGGCCGTTGCGGGCCTGCGTGTTGTGCTGGCTGGGCTGCTGGCGCTGCCTGAGTCGTTGTCAACGAGCGAGCAGAGAAAGCGCTGGAAACGCTTTCTCGGCGAGGTAAAGGAGCTCCCGATCGCAGAGGAAGACGGCAAGAAATGGGTGAAGCCAGCTTATGTTTTCTCCGACAAACGAAACGCTGAAAACCCCGAATTGTATTCGGTGTTTCCTTACCCAATCTACGGTGTTGGAAAACCCGATCTGGAAATCGGCAGGGAAACTTATGCGCGTCGCGCGAATCAACGCACGGGTGGGTGGCAGCAGGATGCGATTCAGGCGGCGTTGCTGGGTCTGCCCGACCAGGCGAAGTCCTATTTGCTCCAGAATGTTACCAAGATCAATCCCATGGGGAACCCACTCGAACAGCAGAGACTCCCTGCGAGTCGGTTTCCCGCCTTCTGGGGGCCAAACTTCGATTGGGTGCCCGACCAGTGCCATGCATCAGTCATCCTCACGACGCTTCAGTACATGCTCATGCAGACCGATGGGAAAGCGATCCATCTGCTTCCCGCCTGGCCGAAGGACTGGAACGCCAACTTCAAACTCCACGCCCCCTTCAATACCACCGTCGAAGGCCGCGTGGTGAACGGCGAGCTAGTGGATTTGAAAGTCAACCCGGAATCGCGCGCCAAGGATGTTGTGAAAGGAAATTCGATCAATTGAAAAGTTACTTAAGACTGATTGGATGGATTGCCATAGGGGTGGGAGTCTTGTCTTTTCAAATGGCACTGGCTGCAAAGCCCAAAGCGGCTATCAAGCTCGACTACCCGGACCAACGGCTTCCCGGTGGTGCGAAGACGATCGTCCACGGAAATACACGAACGCTGAAAAATGACCTGGTGACATTCCAGTTTGATGTGACGGACGGACGCGTGACGAACGCGCGCTTTGACATCGCTGGCGAAGCGGGGGCCACGGTTGTCGTCGACGAGCTGTTCGCTTTGATTGTGAACGGCAAGCCGGTCAACGCGTCGGTGATGAAGCTCGCTGCGGAGATCCGGGAAGAAACGAGCCCGGCGGATCCGGAGTCGCCCCGGCTGGGCGATCATTCTCCGGCCAAATCGTTCGCGTTGACCTTTACCGCGCCCGACGATGCCTATCGTGTGGTGTGGAAGCCTGTGCTGCGGGACGACTCCAACTACCTCCTGTTCGATGTGACAGTCACGCCGTTGCGCGGGGATCTGATTTTGAACCGCTTGGTCATGTTGGATCTGACCGCCAAGAAATTGAAGCAAATCGGCACGCCAGCCGGTAGTCCGGTGGTGAACGATCGCTTCTTCTTCGGATTTCATCACCCGACTGCAAGGCCTCTCATCGTCGGCGACCATCTGACCTTTTACTGGGACCGCTCAAACATGGCGGTCAAGCAGGGAGAGACGGTTCACCAGCGCGCTGCAATCGGCATTTACCCAAAAGACCAACGCCGCCGAGCATTCAATTACTACCTAGAGCGGGAGCGGTCCCACTCTTACCACCAGGTCCTCCATTACAATGCATGGTATGATATTCTGCACACTTCACGCACGAAGAAGGCCGATGAGGCCGAAGCTATCGAGCGCATCCAGACCTTCAACAAAGAATTGACCGTGAAGCGTGGAGTGCCTGTGGAGTTGTTCATGTTTGATGATCCGTGGGACAATGTTTCGGGCACCGCTACAGACGTATGGCAGTTTGACCCCAAGCGTAACCCCAACGAATGGAAGGTGATGAAAGAGGTTGCTCAGAAGCACGGCGGCTCATTGGGTGTCTGGATGTCTCCACAAGGCGGATGGGGTGGAAGGCAAGTCCGCTTTGCAACGGCCAGAAATAATAATCTTCCCTATGTGATCAAAGACTTGGCCTTCAGCTTGTCCGACCCAGCCTACCTCACCCGATTCCGCGAAGTGTGCTTCGACTTTCTCCGCAATCAGGGAGTCACCATGTTTAAATTCGACGGCTTTAACGAGAATACGCAAAATGAATCCGAACGTGAGGCGCTGGTGAAACTGATCGAGGACATGCGCAAGGAGAAGCCGGATGTCTTCATCAATACCACCTGTGGCAGTTGGCCCAGCCCGTTTTTCCTGATGAACTCCGATTCGATCTGGCGTGGCGGAGGCGACATCGAATTGAAGGGCGCAGGGCCAGTGAGGGAGCAGTCGCTAAATTACCGAGACTGGACCACCTACATGAATGTCGTCTTCAAGAGCCCGCTGTTCCCTGTCTCATCGGTCATGGTAATGGGGCCGGTGCTTGCACCGTATGTTCATCATCAAGGATTCGACACTGCGACGCTTCAAGAGTGGAAGAATGAGGTTCGTTCCTATTTTGGCCTCGGTGTGAACCTCCAGGAACTCTACATCGGCCCCAATAATCCGGACACTGGAAAAGCGCTTATGACCGATGAATTTTGGGACATTGTGGCCGAAGGCGCCAAGTGGGCGCGTGCCAACGAAGACGTGCTGGTCGATGCTCATTGGGTGGGCGGCGATCCGGGCAAGGGCAATGTCTACGGGGTAGCTGCTTGGAATCCTCAAAAAGCCACCCTCATGCTGCGCAATCCTTCAGACAAACCACAGACAATCGACATCGAACCAGTAACGGCTTTTGAGGTGCCTCAACATCACAAAGTCGAAACATTTACCCTGAAAAGCCCGTGGGCGGATGAAGCGGATCAACCCGCTGTCACGCTGACAGCCGGAAAACCTCACACTTTTAACCTAGAACCTTTCGAGGTCATCACATTAGAACGCAAATGAAGCTATTACAATTAATCACATCCCTCACACTCTTTTGCGTGGTGGCTACCCACGCCCAACCAATTAAGGTGGCCTGTGTAGGAGATAGTATCACCTTAGGAGTCGGAATTCCCGGCCCGGAAACAAACAGCTACCCCGCCCAACTTCAAAAAATACTGGGCGAAGAATTTGAGGTGAAGAACTTCGGAGCCAAGGATGCGACCCTGATTCCAGACCCCCCGGCAGCCTACTACAAAAGTCCAGAGTTACAACAGGCCAAGCGATTCCTGCCCGATGTTGTGATCATTAACTTGGGTACGTATGACGCCAACCCCGGGTTTCAACAATGGAAATTCAGCAGAACCTACTATGATATGATCCGTCAGTTTCGCAGCCTGCCAAGCAAACCAGTTATCTGGATCGTCAAACCCGTAACCGCTTTTATCAGCGAAGCGAAGGGCATCAACGGCTCGTTGATTGAAGATGAAATTCTTCTCCGTATTGATGGCGTTGCAATCAATGCCGGGGCTCCCGTCATCGACCTCCATGCTCACTTCCTCGATCGTGCCGATATATTCCCCGACAAATTTCTCCCGAACGCGGAGGGCGCCCGGGAGATTGCGAAGATCATCGCTCCACTGCTTCAGAAATACCGTGACCAGTCACCGCCAGCGCCTTCGCGTGTGAGTTATCCGCCGGCTGATAACGAGGTGATCTGGGATGATGCTTGTGCTGCACACTGGGAAGATGCCTATCCGGTTGGTAATGGACGTTTGGGAGCGATGACCTATGCCACCTTCCCCAAAGAACGCATCCTGCTCAATGAGGAGACCATTTGGTCAAACACGGGCAAAATGTATGAGGATGAAAACGAGTTTCCGCACTTCGAGAAAATCCGTGAACTCGAGGCCGCGGGCGACTACAAGGGCGCGGACGACTATTTTGAGGAGCATATTTCTCGCAAAGGCAGTTCCTCTAAAAACCCCCAACTTTATCAACTCGCGGGCTGGCTAAATCTCCATTATCAGAATACCGCTAAAATCGTCTCGACCCATCGGGCCCTTGATCTTCGCACGGGTATCGCAACCTCGACTTATACGCTCAGCGATCATTCGACAATCTCACAGGAGATGTTTGTATCGGCCCCTGATGATGTCATCATCGTCTCCATTCGATCTGACAAACCCGTTGATATCATGGCTACCATGGACGGTGCTCAAATCGAGGGCGGCGATTTGGTTTTGACCGGGCAGGCGGACGGAGCCCTCGGCACGAAATTTCAAAATCGTCTCCGTGCGTCCCTCGCGCCGTCGGGTGTATCGTCCACGAGCGGTGCCCTCGAATTCCATCAAGTTAGCACCATGTCCTTTCAACTCACCATCGGCACTAATTTCAATCGCCCAGACTCCGCCCAACCGCTCTCCGATGGATGGCAGGCCAAGACAACCCGCACACTCGAGAAGCTCAAGACCAAGCCGCTCAGCCAGATCAGGGCGAACGCCATTGCCGATCATCAGAAATACTACAACCGCGTCCATTTTAACATTGGGAAGACGAGTGACGACCTCCTCGAAAAACCCACCAAAGACCGCCTCAAGCGCCTGCAAGAGGGCAACCATGACGACCCCGATCTCATGGAAACCTACTACCAATTCGGCCGCTACCTCCTGATCGCCTCTTCTCGTCCGGGCTGCCTCCCAGCGAACCTGCAGGGTATTTGGAATGCTTATAAACAGCCGCCATGGTCCTCGGACTATCACCTCAATATCAACGTCCAGATGAATTACTGGCTGGCAGAGACCTGCAATCTCGCCGAGCTTCATCAGCCCTTCATCGATCTGATCCGCATGTATCAGCCTAGTGGGAAAGATCTCGCTCGCCGTATGGGAATGAAAGGCTGGGCCATGGGGCACTCGACCGATGTGTGGGGCAGTGCCCGTTCGATGGGGGTTCAACCGATGTGGGCGGCCACGTATCTGGGCGGGCAGTGGATGACCTTCCACATCCTCGAGCATTATCGTTTTAATCGTGATCCGAAAATTCTCTCCGACAACTGGGACCTCCTCACCGCCTCCACCGAGTTCTGTGAATCTTATCTGATTCCCGGTCCGGACGGCACCCTCATGGCCCGTCCCGCATCTTCACCCGAAAACACATTTTTCTACGTCGATAAAAACGGAGTCAAACAGAGAGCTGCTCTCAGTGCGGGATCCTCCGTCGAGCAGTTCCTGATTCTTCAAGTCTTCAACGACTACGTAGAAGCCGCTGGGGTTCTGGGTAAGATGAACGACCCGCTGGTGCAGCGTGTTCAGGAACTGTTGCCTAAAGTTTACCGCCCCAAAGTCGGAGCGGACGGACGCCTGTTGGAGTGGCGCTTGCCCTTCGAAGAATCCAGTCCTGGCCACCGTCACATCTCGCATGTCATCGGCGCTTATCCGGGCAACGTCATTGATCTCGACGACGACCCCGTAATGCGCTCTGCCGTCATTAAATCCATCGAGGGCCGCATGGCGAACGGCGGAGCGGGCACAGGCTGGAGCCGCGCTTGGACCATCGGCATGTTCGCCCGCTTCTCAGATGGGGAAAGTGCTTATGACAACTTCCACGCGATTCTCGCTAAATCGACCCTCGATAATTTATGGGACACCTGCGATCCTTTTCAAATCGACGGCAATTTTGGCACGACTGCCGCCATTGCCGAAATGCTCCTCCATAGCCATAATCAAGAAATCAAATTGCTTCCCGCTCTGCCATCGAGATGGAAAGATGGCTCCGTCAAAGGCCTCCGCTCCCGTGGCGACTATACGGTGGACATCACTTGGGCTGGGGGCGAACTTGCCGAAGCAATAATCTACGCCGGAGATAAAAGTGTGGGTGAGGTGCGGGTAGATTATAAAAACAAATCAAAAACTCTGAGTATCGAGGCGGGCAAGACCGCTTCGATTACTCCGAAGGACTTTTGAAGGGATGCCATGAATTTGGATCGGAGAAAGTTGATTGAGAACCGTGTTGTGGTAGCGATGAAAATATTTGAGAGATTGAGATTAAAAATGAAAAAACATGTGAAAATTAGAACTGTTTACAGATTAGTGGGATTATTGTTTTTCTTGGGTTCGAACGTAACGGGGCTGTCCGCACCGAGCGCAGAAAACGCACGGACAAAAGAATCTTTTTGCGAGACCTGGAGGTTTCATCTGGGTGACAAGGAAGGCGCGGAGAAGCCCGGCTTTGATGATGCTAAGTGGCGGGCCTTGGATGTCCCTCATGACTGGAGCATTGAGTTGCCCTATGACCCCAACATGTCCGGCGGCTCGGCAGTGGCTTATCTTCCTGGCGGGATCGGATGGTATCGCAAATCATTCACCCTGCCGAAATCCGACATCGGAAAAGTCATTGCGATCGACTTTGACGGCGTTTATATGGACAGTCAGGTATGGATCAACGGGCATCTGCTGGGACGCCTTCCGAACGGGTATCTTGGGTTTCGTTACAATCTCACACCGTATTTGAAATTCGGAGAGGAAAAGAACCACATCTCCGTCCGGGTCAATGTCGAAACAAATGGCACCCGATGGTATCCGGGATCCGGAATCTATCGCAACGTCTGGCTGACGACGATGAACCCGATTCACGTCGCACACTGGGGTAGCTATGTCACGACACCTGAGGTTTCTAAGGAGAAAGCAACCGTCCGACTTCGCACCGAGGTGAAGAATACATCGGAAGCTTCAGCGGATGTGATCCTTAACTCCGTGATCTTGGATCCGCAGGGCAATGCGGTGGCGAAAGCGGAATCGAAGCAAAGTATGACCGCGGGGACGATGCACGATTTCGATCAGTCTTTTGTCGTGTCCCAACCGCTGCGTTGGTCTCCCGACACGCCAGACATGTATCAGGTGGTGTCCACGGTCACGACGGGCGGCAAGACGGTAGATACTTACAACACGCCACTGGGCATACGGACCGTTGAATTTACGGTTGATCAGGGCTTTTTCCTGAATGGGGAACCTGTCGATATCAAAGGGGTCTGTCTGCACCACGACTTTGGCGCGCTCGGCACTGCCATTTCCAATCGGGCACTGGAGCGTCAGTTGGAAATCCTGCGGGCGATGGGCTGCAATGCGATTCGCACCAGCCACAATCCGCGCGAGCCGGAATTCTATGCGATGTGTGATCGGATGGGTTTCATGGTGATGAATGAGGCCTTTGATGTCTGGCAGCAGAAAAAGATGCCGAACGACTACCACAAGTATTTCAAGGACTGGCATGAGCACGATTTGACCAGCATGCTCCGCCGCGATCGCAATCATCCCAGCGTCATCATGTGGAGCATCGGCAACGAGATGAATGAACAGCACAAGGAGGACTTTCCCGGCCAGGGTGGTGTGATCGCGAAGCGCTTGGTCGAGATTTGCAGGCAGCACGATCCCAGCCGGGTTGTGACCGCAGCGCTCAATTCGCCGGAGGCCAGTGAACGGGTCGGCATCACGGCAGCGCTCGATGTTTATGGACAAAACTACAACCTGATTGCCTATCCAAAGCTCAAAGGTAAAAAGCCGATGATCGGCACGGAGAATGCGACCAGCTTCATCACGCGGGGCAGTTATGCGTTTGAGCTTGTGAATGATCAGGGCCTCAGACTGAAAATTCAGAACTTCAAGAACAACTCCGAGTGCACGGGATACGGAAAATTCTGGGGCGATGATCGCACCGAAGGAACGCTGATTGAAATGAGGAATTCACCGTGGGTGGCCGGTCAGTTCGCGTGGACGGGATTTGACTACCTCGGCGAATGTTTCCCGTTTAGATGGCCAGCACGCAATGGCCTGTTCGGCATCGTTGATTTGGCCGGATTTCCCAAAGATTCCTACTACATCTATCAGGCTGATTGGACCGACGAGCCATCCGTGCACATCGTGCCGCAAAACTGGAATTGGCGGCAGTTCATCGCACCGATACCGGTATGGGTCTATAGCAACAGCGAAGAGGTGGAGCTGTTCATCAACAACCGGTCTTTGGGCGTGAAGCGGATCAACCGTGCGGAGAGTCTGCATGCGGAATGGCTTGTGGGCTTCGAGCCCGGAGAGTTGAAAGCAGTGGGACGGACCGACGGCCGGGTGGTAAGCACGGACATCGTGCGCACCGCAGGCAAGCCGATGCGACTGGAAGTGACCGCGGACCGTACGGAGATCGCCGCCGATGGCACCGATCTCAGTTATTTAAAAATTCGTCTGGTGGATGAGCATGGCATCGTCAGTCCGGATTCGGACCGGATGCTCAAGGTCTCGGTCGAAGGTGCCGGGACGCTGGTGGGTGTTGATAATGGACACCACATGAATCACTCGCCTTTCAAGGGAAATCAGGTAGAAACCTCTTACGGGCTTGCCCTTGCGATTGTTAAGTCAGCCAAGGATGCGGGTGCTATTCGGGTGAACGTCTCCGCTGATGGTATTCAGCCCGGCCAAGTGGCGGTTGAAGCCCTGCCGGTTGGTGATGCGAGACTTGTTGAAGCGGCAGCGAATCGTGACAAGCTGTTCCGGGACAGTAATAAAAAATTCAGCCGTCACCACTTGGCGAAGATACCCAAGGTTTTACAGGTTGAGAATTTGGTTTCCGGAAAAACAGCGACCGCCTCCTCATCCAGCCCACAACACCCTCCCATCCATGCCATCGACGGGGATTCACAGACACGCTGGTGTCCCAAGGATGGGAGCACAGGTCACTCCTGGCAGGTCGATCTCGGCGGGCCGCGTGATCTCAAAAGCGCCAAGATCATTTGGCAAACCGCAGGCAAGTATCAATACATCGTGGAAGGTTCCGCTGATGGAGCCAACTGGGTGATGCTCAGCGACCAGTCAAAAAAGCAGGATGCGCAGCAGGAGCATAATCTTGCGTTCGACCGCAAAGGCATCCGGCACGTGAGAATTACAACGACGGGACTTCCTAACGGACTTTGGGGCACCTTCAGTGAAGTGGAAATCCACGGGGTCATGGTGGACGGTCCTGGGACGACCCCGACAGCGTCCGCTAGCATGACAGGCACAGGTGTAATGATCGTTGCGCCGGTATTTAAGCATGGTTCCGGCCAGCATACCGATTCCGTAGTCGCGTCACGTAACAAGAAGCCTCCGACGTGGTCGGAGAAGGAGGCGCGCAACGTCGTAATGGATGAAGCAAAAAAGCTGGGTCTTGAGTTTTCGACGGACGGTGAAATGCCGATGGGTATGGATGGAGTGAGCAAGACCGGAAAGATCGTCTTTGAGATCCTCACCAGCGAGGATGTCCCCGACCGGACAGATAATACAGACCGTATCACCGACTTCCTCGCTGCGGCACAAAAGCTTGCTGAGGAACTTAAAACAAAGTCCGGCGACTATGTGGCCGGAGTTTTCTATGACCCCTTGGCGGCAAAAGGGACCGTTGCCGATGAAGAACCCCTCAGAGCGCAGGTGCGAGACTTCATTGCATGGCTCAAAAAGGAAAAAAATCTTAAGTAATTTTAAAATATATGAAAAATCAAAAAATAGAAACGAGCACGCTGGCATCACGAACGATCAAAACCTTTATGGGTTTATGTTGTCTCCTGGCCTCGGCCAATATCAGCCTCTCCGCACCGGAAGAAAAAAATGCCAAAGAGGATTCCTTGGAACGGTATAACGTCATATGGGACTCCCCCAGCAAGGACTACAACGGTTCCATGCCGATTGGGAATGGGGATCTGGCAGCCAATGTGTGGGTCGAGCCGACCGGCGATCTGATCTTTTATCTTTCCAAAAGTGATTCGTGGACCGGTGGTCGCCCGGATCCGGAATTGGTTAAGCTGGGACGAGTTCGGGTCCGTCTCGACAAGCCGCTTTTTCAAGAAGGCGCGACCTTCCGTCAGGAGCTGGATCTGAAAACCGGAAGTATCACTGTTGACTCGTCTGCTGGTGATCTGAAACGCTCGATCCGCTTCTGGATCGATGCAAATCGCCCAGTGGTTCATGTGGATATCGAAAGCTCGGTTCCCTGCACCGCTGAGATCGCCCTGGAAAGCTGGCGGGCGGAAGGGAAGTGGCTTCAAGGCGGAGCGGAAAAGGATGTGATTCTGCCGACAGATGGCCAAACGGTCCGGTGGTATCAAAGGAATGTGCATAGCGTTTTTGCCGATTCTTTCAAATTTCAGCATCTGGGAGATATTGTGGATCAGTTTACCGATCCGCTCATGAATCGGACCTTCGGTGGTCTGATTTCCGGCGAAGGGCTGAAGTCTAAAGATGATAAAAC
>JBIPMR010000383.1:0-4474 GCA_044369025.1 Luteolibacter sp. | reverse complement strand
AGTTCCTCCAATTCTGCTACTGCCAGCTGGCCTTCCTCCTGCCCCGCCGCCACTGCCACCACTCAATCCATTTCCTCGGCTCGCGCCGCCACCGCCGCCACCCAGGGCAATGATGTTTTCAAAGGAGGAATTCCCACCATTTCCGCTATTAGCTGATCCCTCCGTTCCCACGGCGACGCCGATGCTCGTGGCAGTCTTGAAGGTAAGATTCCCCTGCAAGAGCCCGCCTGCACCACCCCCACCGCCAGGGCCATCGTCATACCCGTTTCCTCCGCCCCCACCGCCGCCGATGACAAGGTATTCCACCTCAAACCCAAGCCCGAGCGTTAGTCCCCCGGTGGTGGAGCGTGCGACGTTGAAGGTCTGGCTACCTGACGCACCATCCAACGTGACGGTGGTTTGCGCGTAGCTCAGAGATGCTAGACCGAGAAAGATCGAAAGAACAGGTTTCATGAATGAGGTGAGGTGAGGAAACTAACGAGCGGAAAAAAGCCCTGCGCGTGCCCCGCCGCAAGCCCGATCCGCCTACAAAACCCCTCGCTCCGACGAATCGGCCATCTTTTCGACGAATCGACATTTTGTGATCAAGCACCCCGGTCAAGGCCGAGCCGCAGCGGCTCGAAATCGGCAAGGCCGAAGTCATCGCCGACGGCACCGAAGTCGCGCTCATCGGCCTCGGGAAACTGGGGGCGGTGTGCAAATCTTGACAAATTCCCCTCTCCACAACGGTCCCGGCATGTCGGGCAGAAGGCAGAAGGCAATCTCTCCGCGCCCCGCTCTGCGGCCTCCGCGCCTCCGCGTTTCGATTTCTCCGCTCCACAGGCCAGCCTCTCCGGATCCGCTGGGTCTGGAATACGATTGGATGACCACCGGTTCCTCCTCGCCACCCTGGCCGCAGCGAGTGCGATCAAGCGAAGCCGCAAACCGAGCCGTCTCCTGTGAGGCAGGCACTTCTCACAACGGCCCGGAACGCGGCAACCCGACCGGGATTTTGTCAAGATTTGCCCACTGACCCCATTTCCCACCCGCGATGGCGAGTGCCCCCACGGCGGAGTGACGGTTCGGTGATTCGGGTGGAATTTTCGGGGTGGCGGCGCAAAGGGGCTGTTGCGTGGACTGCGTGCAGCCTGCTGCGGCCGGGAGGGTGGCTGGGGAGTCAAGGCGGCGGCGGAGTTCCATCCCCGCCAGCAGGCGGGCAGACTCACAGGCGGCAGCAGGCGGCCGCGGTTCACGGGATTTCCCGTGGGGGAAATCCAGCACTCCGGCGGGCTTTAGCAACGCTCCGGCGGGCGGGTTAAGCGCTCCGGCGGGGGAATTCCGGGGTGGATCGGCGACAGAAGAGTGAAGTCTGCCGAGATTTCCTCTTGATCCGACCCGCCTTAGTCCCTAGGCCAATGGCTACCAACCATGGGACAACAATCTAAAAAAATCATCAAACGCCGTCGCCGCGCCGATTATTTGAAGCGCAAAGCAGAACTGGCAAAGCTCGGCGGGCTCGTGAAGAGACCAGCCGTCAAGAAGGCCGATGCCGCGAAGAAGGCCCCGGCCAAGAAGGCGGTCGCGAAAAAGGCACCTGCCAAGAAGGTCGCCAAGAAGTCGCCTGAGTTGGAAGAAGCGCAAGTCGCCGCCGCCGCTCCCGAGGCCACCGAAGCTGCCGCCGCCGCCGAAGTCGAGGCTGTGGCCGAGACGACGGTGGAAGCCATCGAGGAAACCGAAGCCGCCGCTCCCCAGCCTGAAGCAGAGCAGGCCTGAAGCGGATCCCGGAATTTTGCAAAAAGCCGCTCTGCAAAGGGCGGCTTTTTCGTGTCCCGGTGGGGCCCTGAGGAGGGTGGGACTCCGGCCCACCTGCCGCTGGGATGAGAAGGGGTGGCGTTCCACGCCGCGCTGCTTTCACCGCACCTCGGCTTCGCGGGTCGAAGTTCCGCGCTCCTCAGTTGACGCGGGGGGGCGGGGGATGCAGCTTGCGGCGATGAACGCGACGGTGAATTTCAAGATCGGCAATGAAAAGTTGGTGAAGGTGCTGGAAGGCGCGTCAGCGCATCTGCGGGGGTTGCTGGAGCGGCAAGGGCGGCCCGATGGGGCGTTGCGGATCGCGGTGGTCGGCGGCGGTTGCTCGGGATTGCAATACAAGATGGACCTCGTCGATGGCCCGCGTGACCGCGACATCCTGGTGCCGAGCAACGGGGTGAATGTGGTGATCGACCCGAAAAGCGCGCTTTTTGTCAGTGGCAGCGAGCTGGATTTTTCCGATGATTTGCAGCAGGGCGGTTTCAAGGTGAGCAACCCGAATGCGGTGGTCACGTGTTCGTGCGGCGAGAGTTTCGCGGCCTGAGCCCGCACGCGGTGCCGTGATCGGGGGTTGATTTATTCGGGGAACCACAGAATCTTCCAGCCAATGAAACTTCCGAGCGTCGTGCTTGCCACCGGACTTTCCTTCAGCGGATGGATCCCGGCAGCTACTCCTCAAGCACCCGCCGATGCCGCGGCGATGGCCCCCGCGCCGTCGATCGACGCGTTGATCCGCAATCTGGCGGATCCGAGTTTTAAAGTCCGCGAGGAGGCGACCCACCGGATTTGGAGGATCGGCGAAGGGGCCTTGGCCGCCTTGGAGTCCGCCGCCGCCGCGGACGACCCGGAAATGACCTACCGCGCGGGTCAGTTGATCCGGAAAATCGAGCTTTCCATCACGCCGGAGACGGATCCTGCGATCGTCGCGGTGATCGACCGCTACGCGAAGGCCTCGCCCAACGAGCGGCTCAATCTGCTCAACCAACTCACCAAAAAACGGGCGTGGCGGCAGATTCTCAAGCTCTATGCCACCGAGAAAAACCCGGAATTGCGGGCGAGGCTGCAAAACTCCGCCAAGGACGTGGCGTCACATGCGGCGCGCGAGTGCCTGATGGAAAACGATCTTGAAAGCGCCCGGGAGTTTCTCGAAATGGCCCCGGCGGATTCGGCGGGGCTGATCGCGCTGGCGGAATTTCATCGCAGCCAGGGGACTTTGGCACAGGAGCTGAAACGGGCTGAGGCGATCGGCGGGAGGAAGTCGGACGCGTGGCAATTGGCGCTTCACCGGGCCACTGGCAACCTGGAAGCGGCGCGGGAGGCCGCCAATGCCGCCGGCGAATCCCGGATCAGCGCGGCGATGTCCGTCCTGTTGGGCGACCCGCTGCCGTGGCTGCGGGCCGGCCTCGCGGCCAGCGAAGAAGACCCGGTCGGCAAGGCCTACACCACGCTGGCTCTCCGCAAGTGGCAGGGCAAGGCGGTCCGGCCCGCGGATTTGGAACCGCTGCTCAAAGCCGGCGGCAGCCGCAACTCCACCGACCGCCAGCACGCGATCAACGGGTTGTTCCTGCTCGGCGAGGCGCGCTCGGCGGAGCAGGCGATTGTGAAGAGCTCGCCGTTTGGCGCTTTCAAACATTTCGAGGCGCTCGAACGCATCCCGGATGCGCTCAAGGCGCTCAACCTGGATCCGGAAAACCCCGATTTCGTGACCTGGGTGGGCAAGCGCATCGACCATCTGTCGGATGAGGACGCCGAGGAAGACAGCGAGCTCTCCGAGGAAACCGAGCAGCTGGTGGTCATGGCGAATTTCCTCGAACGCCGCGGGCTCACTCAGGAATCGGCTGCCGCCTATTTCAAACCGTTGGAGATTCTCGCGGAAAAGGATTCGACGATCTTCACGGATTTTCTGGCAAGGTTGTTCGGTAACCAGGAAAGCTTGAGCGGTGCGCCGCAGCTGGCCAAGCGGGTCGGCATCGATTGGGCCGGCGAGGATGCCAGTCGCTGGACGGATCTGGTCAACGCCGCGCTGGGCGAAGAGGACGAGCCGATGGCGTGGTGGGATTGGCTCGCCGAATTGGACCCCAAGGCGGGCCGTGAGGAGCGCTTCGATGCGATGCTCGCCTTGTTCAACATCGGCGCCGATCCATCGGGGCTGCGCGCGAGATGGCTGGCGCTGGCATGGGACGCGGTGGACCGCGCGCCTGCGGAAAAACAGGCGGCGCTCGTCGTCCGGCTTTCCTACGTTTCCACCCGCCTCTCCAGCAAGGGCGGCAATGTCGAACAATGCCTCAAAGCATGGGACCGGCTCCCCGAAGCCAACCGCAACGACATCTTCTGGGGCGGGCACATCCTCAATCTCTCCGCCGCCGACCGTTGGGACGAAGCCGCCGGGATTTTCATCAAACAGGTGGCCAGGCTCGCCGAGTTGAAACAGGAACCGCGGGCGGACCTCTACGCCTACTCCGCCGCCTGCCTGCGCCAAGCCGGTCGTCCGGCGGAGGCCGCGACCTATGATTCCCTGGCGGATAAACTCGCTTTGGGCAGCGTCGAGTTCTGCATCCAGATCGGCCACGCCTATGCCTATGGTCGCGATTACAAACGGGCGACGGAATGGTGGTCGCGGGCCACCCGGACTGCGGATCCGGAGAGCATCGAGTTTTCCACCGCGCTCCAGCTCATCGAAAGTCTG
>JBIPMR010000382.1:0-4489 GCA_044369025.1 Luteolibacter sp. | reverse complement strand
GTGACTCGTGGGGCTACACCGACCACCATGGGACGCTCGAATCCTACCCGGAATTGGAGCGACCCTTGGGTGAGGCAAAGCAAACCGGCTGGAGTTACCAAAGGGAATTTGCCCACGCCTCGGTGTTTGTTAATCTCGAAACGAAGAAAGCCCGAATCGATTGGAAACCATGAGACACGCTCTCACCGTTGCCTGCATCATTTTGAAATCAGTTTGGCAGGCTGTTTGCCAACCTTTTTTTGATCCGCTTCGTCGGTTGTCGACGCTGCGCTCCGGTTCGCTGCGCTCGACTCTCACCGCCCTGCTGCTCGCGCCGCTGGCCATGCTGCATGCCGCCGGACCGCTGCCGGGCAGCCAACCCAACATCGTATTCATCTACGCCGATGACTGGGGCTGGGGCGACCTCTCGTGCCACGGACATCCGTGGCTGCAGACGCCAAATCTGGACCGGCTCGCCCGCGAGGGCACGGACTTCCAGCAGTTCAATGTGCTCAATCCCGTGTGCTCACCGAGCCGCAGTGCCGTGATGACGGGAATGGATCCGGCACGGTTCTGCGTCCATCAGCACTTCGCCGCGCCCGAGTCGAACCATGCGCGGGGCATGCCCGACTGGCTGGATCCGAAAGCGCCCTCGCTGCCGCGTTTGCTCCAGGCCGCCGGCTATCGCACCGCGCATTTCGGCAAGTGGCATCTGACCAATCGCGATACCTACGGCGCACCAAAACCGGAGGCCTACGGCTATGACCAGTCCGCCGTTTTCAATGGCGGCGCGGAGTGGCCGTCGGCAGATTTGCATGCGACGGCGTCGAACACGGTGGCCTTCATCCAGGCGAACAAGGGCGGGCCGTTTTTCATCAACGCGTGGCTGCACGAGAGCCACACGCCGCATGTGCCGACGAAGGAGTCCATGGAGAAGTGGAAGCACCTCGATAAGCAGAAGCAGGTCTATGCTGCCGTCATCACCGATGGCGACAACGCCGTGGGCGCGATCCTCGACGCGTTGAAAACGGCGGGCCTGGAAAGCAACACCATCGTCATGTTCTCCAGCGACAACGGGCCGGAATCCACCGCAGCCAAAGCAGGCCCCGAACAGCGCGACCGCGATGCCAACGTGACGGGCTACGACACCTACTACAGTGTCGGTTCATCGGGCGGCCTGCGTGGCCGCAAGCGCAGCCTGTTCGAAGGCGGCGTGCGCGTGCCCTTCATCGTCCGCTGGCCCGGGCACACGACGGCGGGCGCCAAGAACGACCGCACCGTCTTCACCGCCGTGGACCTGCTGCCCACGCTCTGCGCGGCGGCGGGCGTGACGCTGCCCGCCGACTACAAGGGCGACGGCGAGAACCTGTTGTCGGCGATGCAAGGCGGCACCGCCGCTCGCACGCGTCCCATCTTCTGGCACTGGACCGGCAAGGGTGCCGAGCCGGACTGGTGGCCGCGTCTCGCTGTGCGCGACGGCGACTGGAAACTCGCGCTCGACGATGCGAAGCGCGCGGAGCTGTTCGACCTCGCGAAGGATCGCGCCGAAGCCACGAACGTCGCGAAGGATCACCCTGAAATCGTCGCGCGCCTGACAAAGCTCGCGCTCGCATGGAAGGCCACGCTGCCCGCAAAACCGAATCCCGACTGCGTGAGCAAAAGTCCCGCACCCGTAAAATCCGCCCCGCCGAAACCCACCACGAAAGGCGTGACCCCCGAAGTCCGCGCCAAGGCCTTCGAACGATGGGACATCAACAACGACTCCTTTCTTACCCTGGACGAATACAGGCCCGAATTGAAAGGCCGGGATAACCGCGAGCCGCGTTTCAAAAGCTTCGACAAAAACGGCGACGGCAAACTCAGCCGCGAGGAGTTCGTCGGCCCAACTGGAAAGTAACCATCCGATAAAACCAACGCCATGAAATCTACCCTCACACTCCTCACCGCCCTGCTGCTCGCGCCGCTGGCCGCCGCTGAGCCGGCGGCACGGAAGCCCAACATCGTCTTCATCTATGCCGACGATTGGGGCTGGGGCGACCTGTCCTGCCACGGCAACACCTGGTTGAAAACGCCGCGCCTCGACCAACTCGCCCGTGAGGGCATTGATTTCCAGCAGTTCAATGTGCTCAGTCCGGTCTGCTCCCCCAGTCGGACGGCGGCCATGACGGGGCGTTTTCCGGGGCGCTTCGGAATCAATACGGTCTTCGGCGTCGGCAAGCCACCGGAGATGCCGGACTGGTTGGACCCCAAGGCACCCACGACACCACGCTTGCTCAAAGCCGCGGGCTATCGCACGGGGCACTTTGGCAAATGGCATCTGGGCGTGGGGAAACCGACCATGGCGGACTACGGCATTGACGAGTCGGCGGTCTATCACGGGCCGGGGCCGAAAGTCAGACCCTCGGGAGACGATATTCCCAACCAGGCGGTGAAGTTCATCGAGGCAAACAAAGACCGTCCGTTCTACGTCAACGTGTGGCTGCATGAGAGCCATCTGGCCCACATTCCCTCGGCGGAATCCATGGAGAAATGGAAACATCTCGACCCCCGGCAACAGGTTTACGCGGCGGTCATCACCGACGGCGACAACAAAGTCGGCATGATCCTCGATGCGCTGGAGCGTTGCGGAATCGCGCAGAACACGCTGGTGGTTTTTTCCAGCGACAACGGCCCGGCGAAACTCAAGGAGGGCGACAAAGGCGAATCCGGCAAGTATCGCAGTCACTACAATGTCGGTGAAACCGGCGGCCTGCGGGGACGGAAAACCAGTCTCTTCGAAGGTGGTGTGCGCGTGCCGTTCATCGTGCGCTGGCCGGGCCATGCTCCGGCCGGCTTGAAAAATAATACCACCGTCCTAACGGCAGTGGATTTGCTCCCCACCTTCTGCGCCGCCGCCGGAGTCACCCCGCCGACCGCTGCCAATGGCGACGGCGAAAATTTACTCCCGGCTCTCAAGGGCGAACCCATCCTGCGCACCCGCCCCATTTTCTGGCGGAACAACGGCAACAAGAAAGACCCTAACTTCTGGCCGGATCTGGCGGTTCGCGACGGGGATTGGAAACTGGTGACGACCTTTGACGGCCAGCGGGTCGAACTGCACAATTTGAAATCTAATCGCACCGAAGACATCTCCAAAGATCAGTCACAGGACGATCCGGAAATCGTCGCCCGCCTGAGCAAACTCGTTCGTGATTGGTATGCGACGCTGCCCACCAAGGCAGATCCAAGCTGTTTGGCAAAACCACAAGAGGGCGAACCGGAAAAGGCCGAGCCCAAAAATGAAGCTCCTGAGAATCGTCGCAGCGTGCCTTTCAATCGTTGGGACACCAACAAGGACGGCTCCCTCTCGCTGGGAGAATATACAACCGACCCGAAAAACGGCGCTGAGAGCGAAGCCCGTTTCAAGCGCTTTGATCAAAACCACGACGGCAAAGTAAGCCGCGAGGAGTTCGTCGGCCCGTCAGCCGAATAGGATGAACTTCCCATCCACCTCTCTTGTAAACGTTACTATGAAAAAACTCCTCATCCTTGTCGCATCCCTGACGCTTCTCGCGCCTTCCTTGTCGCTCGTCCGGGCGGATGTGGTTCTGCCCTCGATTATTTCCAACGGCATGGTGCTCCAGCGCGGGGTGCCGGCTCCGGTCTGGGGCTGGGCCGATGCGGGCGAGGAGATCACGGTCGAATTTGGGGGACAGGTCAAAAAAGCGATGCCCGGCCCCGACCGCAAGTGGATGGTTGAACTCGATCCTCTGGAGGCGTCCGCCACGCCTCGGAGCATGACGATTTCCGGGAAAAACAAGATTCTCATCGAGAATATCCTGGTGGGTGAGGTCTGGATCGCATCGGGCCAATCGAATATGGATTGGTCATTCGACAGAATCGCCCCAACCGAGCGTGCGTTTGCCGAAAGCCAGAAGGCAAATCCCCTCGTCCGTGCCTTCCATGTTTACAGGAACCTCAAGGCCGGAATTCCGATGGATGACACATTGGGAGTTTGGAAAAATGCCGCACAAATGGTTAGCAAGCCCAACAGCGCCTCGGCGGTTGGCTTTTTCTTCGCTTTGGATCTGGCGAAATCGCTGGGAATTCCGGTGGCGATTCTCGATGTGAACTGGGGCGGTCAAAAGATTGAATGCTTCCTCGCTCCGGAGGGGTATCAGGCTGCCGGCTTGCCTTTCAAAGAACCCGTCCGCCGGGTGTCCAGAAGCGCTCAAGAAGCCCCTCCAGACGGCCTCAAGACGGCCTTCAATGTCCCCCCCAATCACCATGGCGTAGCGGAAAATTTCATCTACAACGCCATGGTGGCGCCTCTTGCTCCCTACGCGGTTCAAGGCACGATCTGGTATCAGGGCGAAGCCAATCGTGGTTCGGCAGACTACCTCAAGAAACTCCAAGCCCTTTCAGCGGGATGGTCGCAGGTGTTCCGCGTGAAGGACATGCCGTTCCTGTTGGTGCAAATCGCCCCATACGACTACTCCAAGGGCAAGGATCCAAACTCGAGTCTCCTGTC
>JBIPMR010000381.1:0-4493 GCA_044369025.1 Luteolibacter sp. | reverse complement strand
CGCGCCAAGATGGGTCCAGTTGAGGCTGCCGCCGTCCCAGGAGCGGTCGGAATTCCCGGTCCAGATGATTTCCCCGGGTCCGCGGGGCGGGGTGGTGAGCGTGACGGTGATGGTGCCGGGATTTCCGCCGGACGGGGCGCTGTGGCTGAATGCCGCGCTCAGATGGGAACCGGGCGGCGGCGACCAGACAAACACGGGATTGCCCGATAGAGTGCCGGTATAGCTGAGCAGCTCATAGCTTCCGGGAACGAGCGATCCGCCGAGGATCTGTGAGGAAACCAGCAGCCCGCCGGTGATCGATAGATTGCCGACGATCCGAAGGGACTCGGTGGCATCCGGCGTGAGCCCGAAGGCGATGATGCCGCCGCTTTCCACCGTGACGTTGCCGGTGACCATTCCCCCGCCGGTGAGCAGGCCGCCGTTCCGGACGGTGATGTTGGAGCCGGTGGTGCTGCCGGAAACGCGCAGCGCGCCGCCGGAAACGATGGTGGTCCCGGTGTGGGTGCTGAATCCTGATAGAGTGAGGGTGCCCGCGCCTTCCTTGATCAGGTGGGTGCTGCCCTGGAGGGTTCCGGCGTAGGTGCCATCGAGTCCGAGGCCGCCGACGCGCCAGCCCACCGCGTTCTGTTGGGCCGCGCCGCTGCCCGCGCCGGCGGCGATGACCGCGGCGGCATTCCCGGTTAGATGGCCAATGGGAATGACGGCCCCGGAACTGGCGCGGGAAATCAGATAGATCGCGCCTGTCAGATCGAGGCGGGCATTCGGGAAACCCGCGGTGTTGGCGACGCGGAACTCGCCGCCGCCGCTGTCGGTGATGACGTTGATTTGTCCGGTGAAGTTGCTCCAGTTTCCGCTGACATCGGCGCGGACGAAGCCGGTGAAGTAGTTGAAAACCCCGGCTCCCGTGAGAGCGCTGCCGAGGGTGCAGCGGCCATCGACATTGAGGCGTCCGGTGAAACCTTCGGGCACGTGGATGGGCCAGGAGGAAAGTGGCGAGCCACCGGCTTCCGAGTTGTTCATGGTGAGGGTGCCGCCCGCGAGCGTGACGCGGCCGGAGCCGGGCGCGGATTGGTTGGCGGCATCATCGCCGAGCCGCAGAGTGCCCGCGCTGATCAGGGTGCCGCCGGAATGGTTGTTGGCATTGCTGAGGGTGAGCGTGCCGGGGCCGGTTTTGGTGAGCGTGCCGGGGCCGGTGAGGTTCCCTAACAAGATCAGGGTGGCGGCGGACGGGACATCCAGCGTGGCTCCCGATCCGGCGAGGGTGATCCCGCGGTCGGTGGTGGAGGAGGCGGCGGTGGAGCGGAGAATCGTGTCGGTTAGAATCAGATTGGCCGGAGAAGGATCCGCCGCACCGAACGGGCCGGGCGCCCCGCTGATGGAGAGGGTGGGAACGATGACCATTCCGCCGCTGAGCGAGGTCGGGCCGGTGTGGGAATTGGTGGTGGAAAGCGTGAGAATACCGGCACCGGATTTGGTGAAGCCAGCGTTTCCTCCGATGCCGCCGGAGCCGCCGAAGGTGTAGCTGGCATCCCCGCTGAGCGTGACGGATGCGGGGACGACGATTTGATTGAGCGTGACGGAGGACGCCGCGGCGCCGCTGGCATCGAAGGTGACGTCGTCGCCGGTGACGAAGGTGGCCGGCGCAGCGGCGAGCAGCCAGTTTTCGCTTTGATCGAGGTCCCAGACGCTGCCGGTGCCGCGCCATTTGACGGGTGCCGGATTGCGGGTGGCGGTGATTTCGAGAACAATGGCGCCGTTTCCAACGGTGAGAGAAACTGGCAGGCCGACGAGCCCCTCGTGAGTGAGATTTCCGGGCCCACCTGTCAGGCTGCCGGTGTAGGTGGCGAGCGTGTAGCTTCCCGGCGCGGGCATGGCTGCCAGAGGATGAAAACGGAGTTTGGTGATTCCGCCGAGAATGAGGTCGCCGGTGATGGCGAGGCGGTCGTGGACGCCGCCGGGAGTGGCGGCGAGATCCAGATCGAGCATCGCGTTTTGCAGCTTGGCGGTTCCAGTGAGATTCAATCTTCCCGCACCCGCGTCGCCCGGAGTGATGACGGCGCGGGCTTCGGTGGTGAGGCCCGCGCCGAGCGATCCGGTGCCGCCGAGGCTGCCGTTCCCCTGGACCCGCACATGACTGCTAGAGAGTGTGCCGTCGAGTCGGAGGTGTCCTTGGTTGACGAGCGTTTGTCCGGAGAACGAATGCGCGCCGGTGATCGAAAGCGCGCCGGGGCCGGATTTCGTCAAGGCCATGGATCCGGTTAGAACGCCGGAACCCGCGAAGGTGTAATCGTGCCCGTCGGGATTGTGAACCACGACTTCGGAAGGGTTGCGCGTTCCTTCGACGAGCACGGGTGTGGATGCGACCCCCGAACCGTCGAAGAGCACGCGTTGGCCGTCGGTGAAAACGGCCGTGGTGGTGGCGACGGGCGTGGGTTTGAAACTGGCGGCGGTGGTGTTCCAAGCGGGCCCGGATTTCCACACAAGATCGCCGTTCCAAATCGGCGCGCGCGGCGGGGCGGGCATGTCGTAACCGAGGAAAAACCCGGGGTGCGGCGGCTGGTTGTAGCCGGAGTTCTGCCAGGCGACCGCCACCCGGTAGTGCGGGTCGTGCATCAGCGTGTAGAGCCGCGAGCCGGCCGGCGTGGTGGTGGTGTAAATGCGCAGGTGGCTTTCATCGGACGCGCGCCAGACGACTTCCTCGCGCCAGTCGCCGAAGAGATCCGCGGCGAGCGCGGGCGTGGCCTTGGTGCCGTTCGCGGAGGACGCGCCGGTGGCGGTTAGGAGCCGGGTGGTGTTGCCGTTGGCGGGCACCCATTTGTCGATGCGGTTCTGATCGAGCAGCTCGCGCCCGAAATCCGCGTCCCACCAGACGCCGAAGTTGTAGGGAGGGCGGGTGGTGGTGGGGATGGGATTGCCCTGGGAATTGAAGACAAGGCCGCTGTTGGCCGCCCACATTTCGAAGCCGGGATGATTCGGGTCGATGTCGAACGCGACGCCGCGCCCGATGTCGCCGCCATTTCCTGATAGACCCCAGATCACCCCGCCGGTGCGTGCGTCCTGCAGCGAAGTGCCGTAGGGGCCGTAGGAGCCGGCGTCCTCGTGGGGCATGAAAAACTCCAAGCCCGGGCGGTCGGGGTTCATGTCGGATAGATGGGTGGCGTCGCCATGGCCGAGCCCGGAGTTCCAGAGGCCGGTACCGTCGTCATCGATGGCGCATGCGCCGTAGGAAACCTCGTCGCGGCCGTCGCCGTCGAGGTCGCCGATGCTGAGGCTGTGCGCGCCCTGGCCGCGGTAGGCGGCGTTTCCGGGAGTGCCGTCGTCGCTATCGAAGGTCCAGCGTTTGGTGAGAGTCGCGTTGCGCCAGTCCCAGGCGCTGATCACGGTGCGGGTGTAGTAGCCGCGGGCGAAAATGAAGCTGGGGCGCTGGCCGTCGACGTAGGCGACGCCTGCGAGGAAGCGGTTGACGCGGTTGCCGTAGCCGTCGCCCCACACGTCGTCGATCTGTTGCGACGTCGGATAGAGCGTGTCCGGGTGGCGTTGCGGGACGAAGAGGGTGGAAGCCAGCGCCGCGCCGGTCTGGCCGTTGAAGATCGTGAGATACTCGGGGCCGGCGAGCACGACGCCGTTGGCTCCGCGATGGTCGGCGGTTGCATTGCCGAGAATGGCTCCGAGGCCGTCGATGCTGCCATCGCTGGTCATGCAGGCGAGTTCGGATTTGCCGTCGCCGTCGAGGTCATAGACGACGAAGCAGGTGATGTGGGAGGAGGCGTTGATGTTAGGACCGAGATGGATGCGCCAGAGGCGGGTGCCGTTCTGTTTGTAGGCATCCAGCAGGACCGGGCCGGTGTGGCCGCCGGAGCCGCCGCCCCACGAGTTGGAGGGTTCCCAGCGGAGGACGATTTCATATTCGCCGTCGCCATCGAGATCGCCGGCGCTGGCATCGTTGGCGGTGTAGGTGTAGGCCACGCCATCCGGCGAGGTGCCGCCAGGCGGGACTTGCAGCGGGATTTCCAGATACTGCCGGGTCGCGGCGTTGGGCGGCAATGTGAACGCCGCGCTGGCTGCCTGCTCGACGCCGCCGAGGACGGGACGCACGTGATAGGAAACGGAGGCGGAGAAATTCGCGGCGTTGTCCTGATAGTCGGTGGTCGCGGTGAGCGGGGCGGGATTGAGTTTCACCGGGGCACCGCCACCGGACGAACGGTAAAGATTGAAGGCGAGATCGGCGCGATCATCGCCTGACAAGCGCCAACCGACGTAGGCGGAGCTGGTTCCGGTGCGCATCGCGACGACCCCGCGGCCGAGGGATTCGAGCTGGCGCTGGCCCGTCGCCGTCAGGGTGAAGGCGAGCCAGAGGATCAGAAATTGGGTGAGTCTGAGGCTCATCGGGCGATGGGATTGAAAAGGAGCATGGTGGGTTTCGTGGGTATTTCCGCGCGGAACCCCATAGCATGGGTCCGGATGGCGCACCTGTCCATACCCCTGAAGGGTTA
>JBIPMR010000380.1:0-4497 GCA_044369025.1 Luteolibacter sp. | reverse complement strand
CGACCGCCGCCAACCGTCCGCAGTTGATTCTCACTTTGGAAAACAGCGCGCCGTCGATCAGCGTGATCGCGGATCAGACCATCAATGAAGATACCGCCACTGCACCGCTGGCCTTCACCCTGGGTGACGACATCACCGCCCCGGAAGCGCTCAGCGTCAGCGGCGCATCTTCTAACACAACTCTCGTGCCGAGTGAAAACATCGTGTTCAGCGGCAGCGGGGCGAACCGCAGCGTCACCGTCACGCCGGCGCCGGATCAGAGTGGTAGCGTGACGATCACGCTGACCGTCAGCGATGGTTCGCTGGGCAGCGATGAGGTGTTTGTTCTAACGGTAAATGCGGTGGATGATGCGCCGACGGCCGATCCCGGCACGGCGGAGACTTTCGCCAATCAGGCGGTGGATATCGATCTCCGGACGCTCGCCGGCGACAGCGAGACGCCGCTGCCCGACCTGCGCTTCCATGTCAGCGGCGGCGTGAACGGCACGGTCGTGCTGCTGCCGGATGGTTTCACCGCGCGCTTCACCCCGGCCGACGGTTACAGCGGTCCGGCGGGTTTCAGCTACAGCGTGACTGATTCCACCACCGACCCGAGGATTTTCCTCAACTACACTTTCCAGCCGCCCGATGTCACTTCCGACGGCATCAGCAGCGATGTTTCCGGCAACGGCCGCAACGCCACGATCACCAGTTTCGGCAATGGCAGCGCGAGCTACACCGCCGATTTTCCGCCGGCACTCGCCCCGCTGCACACGCAATCGCTCGCTCTAGCGGAAAATGACTCGGCCGGCGCATCGCGTTTGCAGCGCATCGTTTCACCCACCACCGAGTTGGATTTCAAAACGGCGGACTGGACGGTTGCCGGTTGGGTCAAACGCAGCGAAGCCGTCGATCAGGACATCATCTTCCACCTCGGCACCGGCAACGGGCGGGGTGGGGCCAATGAGTTGGTTTTGAGTTTCGGCAATGGATCCGCGAACGCTCCGCTGAGTCTCAGGAACTGGAATGCCAGCGCCATGGACGTGGATTTGAACGTGCCTGTCAGCGCGGCGGACTGGCATCACCTGGCGGTGGTTAGAGCGGGCGTGAATATGACCCTCTATGTCGATGGTTTGCCCGTCGCCAATGACGATTCCTTTTCCATCACCGCGAACAGCAACACTGGCAGCACGCCCGCAATCTTCGGCGGAGGAACCTCCACCTTCCTGGGGTCGCTGACGGACCGCTATTTCAATGGCTCGATGGCGGACCTTGCGATATTCGGCGCCGCGCTTTCCGCTCCGGAAATTACGAAAATCCACACCGCTCCTGTCGCTCATCTCGGCCGACTGACTGCCGGAAATACGGTGGATGTGAACATCACCAAACAAGCGGGCACGGTCGTGCTCGGCAGTCTGGCGCAGGCCTACGACGGCAATCCGAAATCCGCCACCGCCAGCACCAGTCCCGGCAGCTATGCGGTGGATTTCACTTACAATGGATCAAGCGAAGCACCGTCTAACATCGGCAGTTACACGGTCGTCGCCACGGTCAATGATTTGAACTACGCGGGCTCCGCCACCGGCACGCTGGTCATCGCGGATAATGCTCCCACAGCGGCCGCCGCGGAAGTCGTGACGGCGGCGAATACCGCGGTCGATGTGGATTTGCGGACCTTCGCCGGGGATGTGGAAACCGCTCCCGCGCAGTTCCGGTTCACGCTGGGGGCCGTGACCCACGGCAGCGCCACCCTGGATGCCGGCGGCCATACCGTGCATTTCATCCCGGAATCCGGCTATGCGGGTCCGGCGACTTTCGCCTACACCGTCACCGATACCACGGCGGATCCGCGCACGTTTCTCAACTGGCGCTTCCAGTCCGCCAACGCCGCCGATTCCTCGGGCAACGGGCGGGATGGGGTTTTTCAAACTCAAGGCAGCGGCGCGGCGGATTTTCTAGCAGACGCGCCCGCCGCCCTGCTTCCGCAGTCTCCGCAAAGCCTTTTCCTCGTCGAAAATGACGCCGCGGGGGCCGCTCGGGTGGATTACGCCATCGCCAGCGCCGAGCTGGATCTATCCACTGCGGACTGGACCTGCGCCGGTTGGTTCAAGCGCGACAGCACCACCGATACGGATTCGGTTCTTCAGTTAGGCGACTCCGCCGGTTTCGGCCCGGACGCGCTTTCGCTGGTGCTGCCGGCAGGGGGCGGCAGCGTGGAACTCCGCAACTATGCCGGCACCACGAGGGACGTGTTGATCACGAAATCCGGAATCGCCGCCGGGGCGTGGCATCATTTCGCCATCGTCCGCAGCGGCGGCACCCTGAGCCTTTTTGTGAATGGCGAGCTGGCAGGCAGCGACAATGAGTTTGCGTTCACGCTGGATTTCACCCGGCCGCTCAAACTGGGCGGTGTCAGCTCGCTGGCGAACAGCGGCGTGTGGGATCGCTGGATGCATGGCGGCCTCGCGGATTTCGCGGTGTTCAGTGCGGCGCTCTCCCCGGCGGACATCACCAAACTCCACACCGCTCCCGTTGCCCACCTCGGTGGCCAGTCCGCCTCTAACACCGTGGCCGTCACCATCACCCCGCCCGCGGATCCGATCGCCGGATGGCGGCAGTTTTATTTCCAGACTCCTGAAAATTCGGGTGACGCCGCCGACACCGCGGATCCCGATGGCGATGGGCTGAGCAACGAGCGGGAATACACGTTCGGCACCGATCCCACCCATCCGGAGCCCGCAGCGTTGCTGTCCCTCACCCAGGTCGGCAATGAGGTGGCCCTCGGTTTTGTGGCCAAACTGGCGGAAGGTCCCGGTTACGCCGGAACGAGCCGCCGCTACACCGTGGAAAGCAGCACCGACCTCGCCTTGCCCTGGTCGCCGGTGCCGGGCTACGCGGACATCGTGGGGGCGGGCCAAGCCGTGCTCATCACCATCCCCGCCGGTTCTGAAAAGTGCTTTTACCGCCTGAAGGTCGGCTTGGAATGACCGGCCGCCGCGCCGGCTTCACGGGTGCCGGCGTCGGTTTCAGGCGTGCCCACGGCCCGGCAAATCTTTTTCCGAAACCGCTCTTGTCCGTGGCCTTGTCCGTGCCCTACGCTCGCCCAACCTTTTCGAAGCGTGGCACATTCTTCCCGATCAACTCACATTTTAGGCGTTCTTCCATCCCGTTGGGGGTCCACCCGTTTCCCGGGAAAGCCGCTTCATTTGATCGCCGGAAAACCTCTGATCCAGCATGTTTGGGAGCGCTGCAAGCAATGTTCCCGCCTCGATGACATCATCGTCGCCACCGATGACGCGCGCATCCGCGACGCCGTGATCGCCTTCGGCGGCAAGGTTGCGATGACCTCGCCCGACCACCCGACCGGCACCGACCGTATCGCCGAAGTCGCCCGCGCCGTCCCCGAGGCCACCCACATCATCAACATCCAGGGCGACGAACCGCTCATCGATCCGGCGCTCATCGATGAACTCGCCGCCGTCATGGCTGCCGACCCCACGCTTGACATGGCCACCGCCGCCAACCCGCTCGATCCTTCGGACCCGGCCGTGCAGGATCCGAACGTGGTCAAAGTCGCCATCGCGCTCGATGGCCGCGCGCTGTATTTTTCCCGCTCGCCGCTGCCGTTTTTCCGCAATCCGGTCGCTGGCTTGCCGGTCCTCCGCCACAAGGGAATTTACGCCTATCAGCGCGCTTTCCTCGAACGTTTCGTCACCTGGCCACCCTCACCTTTGGAAAAAGCCGAGTCGCTGGAACAACTCCGCGCCCTCGAAAACGGCGCCACCATCAAGGTTCTGCCCACCTCCGACACCTCGCCCGGCGTCGACACCCCGGAACAAGCCCTGGAGATCGAAAGGATGTTAAAGGTGATGAGTTAAAAGTTAGAGGTGGGGATTTTTCCTCATTTCCGATTTTTCGCTCTTACCCGATAACCCTTAACCACTAACTTTTAACAAAATCATGAAATACATTTTCGTCACCGGCGGCGTCGTTTCCTCACTGGGTAAAGGCCTGGCCGCCGCCTCCATCGGCACGCTGCTGGAACACCGCGGGCTGACCACCCTGATGCAGAAATTCGATCCCTATCTCAACGTGGATCCGGGCACCATGTCGCCCTATCAGCACGGCGAGGTTTACGTGCTCAACGACGGCGCGGAGACCGACCTCGATCTCGGCCACTACGAGCGTTTCACCTCCGGCGTGCTCTCGCGGATGAACAATCTGACATCCGGCCAGGTTTTCGACTCCGTCATCAAAAAGGAGCGCCGCGGTGAGTATCTCGGCAAGACCGTGCAGTTCATCCCGCACGTTACCGATGAGATCAAACACCGGATGCACCAGGTCACCCAGGACAATCCCGGCACCGACGTGCTCATCACCGAAATCGGCGGCACCGTCGGCGACATGGAAGGCCTGCTTTTCATCGAGGCGCTGCGCCAGTTCGCGCTCGAAGTCGGCAAGGAAAACGTCTGCTTCATCCACGTCACGCTGCTGCCCTACATCAAGGCGGCCGGCGAG